>DAISKH010000092.1:0-11851 GCA_036821105.1 Limnohabitans sp. | reverse complement strand
CCGTAGCCGCCGCCACCGCCGCCACCAAATCCGCCAGTGCGGGGAGGACGACGAGCTTCCATGGGACGAGCTTCGTTCACCACGAGGCTACGGCCGCCCAAAGGCTGACCATTCATGCCTTCGATGGCGGCCAAAGCCTCAGCATCGCTGCCCATTTCCACAAAACCAAAACCTTTGGATCGACCTGTGTCACGTTCCATCATGACTTTAGCGCTTGTGACAGCACCAAATTGACCAAAAGATTGTTCTAAATCACTGTCTCGCACCGAGTACGGCAGGTTGCCCACGTAAAGCTTGTTGCCCATGAAAGGGACTCCTTAAACACAAAAAAAATAACGCGATGGGGTCCCAGGGCACAACGCAAGAAGAAAAAGCGGGGGCGCGAAACTGACCGATCACCAAACATGCACAAAACACCCCAACAAAGTTGAGAGGAGGCATGCTTATTTATTATGGATCAAGTTCACTATTTAGGTGCATTCATGACAGGATTATTTCGAATCAATGGGTTAAAAACCACACAATTAGGGAAAATCCCAGTCTTTTCATGTGTAAAGCGCATGGTTAGGCCGATAAAAAAATTCAAAAAAAGACTTTAAAAATTGAAAACAAAAGTCGTGACAAAATGATGTTTTGAAAAGAAGCCTCGTACAAGTGAAATACAACATTACACCAACAACACATCAACCATGACGTTTTACACCGAGACCCAAACCATGCAGTTCAAAGAGGTTTTGCCTCTCGAGAGTGGTGCAAGCTTAGGGTCCTATGAGTTGGCCTATGAAACTTATGGCCAGTTAAATGAGTCAAGAAGCAATGCCATTTTGATTTGTCATGCTCTAAATGCTTCACACCATGTTGCCGGAGAGTATCTGGGTCAAAGTAATAGCAAAGGCTGGTGGGACAACATGATCGGTCCCGGTAAGCCCGTGGATACGAACCGCTTTTTCGTGATTGGCGTGAATAATTTGGGTTCTTGTTTTGGCTCTACCGGGCCGATGCAGATCAATCCTGCGACTCAAAAACCGTATGGCGCAGATTTTCCGGTGGTCACTGTTCAAGACTGGGTCGATGCACAAGAGAAACTGGTGACGCGCTTAGGTATTGAAAACTTATTGGCCGTGATGGGGGGTAGTCTTGGAGGTATGCAAGTGCTGGCTTGGTCTATGCGCTACCCCAAGCGTTTAAAGCATGCAATCGTCATTGCATCAGCACCCAATTTAACGGCAGAGAACATTGCTTTTAATGAGGTTGCACGTCGCGCCATTGTGACAGACCCAGATTTTCATGGCGGACACTTTTATGAGCATGGCGTCATCCCCAAGCGTGGTTTGCGTATTGCGCGGATGATTGGCCACATCACCTATTTAAGCGATGATGTAATGAATACTCGTTTTGGGCGACAGTTAAGGCGTGCAAGTGATCTGAGCGACCCAGACGCCACTCAAGCACAGAACTACTTGTATTCCACGTTAGACGTGGAGTTCCAAATTGAAAGTTATCTTCGCTACCAAGGGGATAAATTTGCCGAGTATTTTGATGCCAATACTTATTTACTCATCACTCGTGCACTTGACTATTTTGATCCAGCTAAAAACTTTGGTGGAAATTTGAGTGAAGCGATGCGGTGCATTGAGGCTAAATTTCTAGTCATTAGTTTCACAACCGATTGGAGATTTTCTCCACAAAGAAGTCAAGAACTGGTCAAAGCTTTGTTGGATAATCACTGCCAAGTGAGTTACGTCAATATTGACGCTCCACATGGACATGATGCCTTTTTGCTTGAAGACCCACAGTACATGAGTGTGGTGAAAAGCTACTTTAAACATTTGTAAGGTCTAAGACTGTTTTGAGTCAAAAAAGATTAGAAATATTGGGTGAACTTATCCCAAAGGGCAGTCGAGTGCTGGACTTGGGGTGTGGGGATGGTTCGTTCTTAAAATACTTACAAACAAGTCGTCAATGCTTTGGTTACGGCATTGAGTTGGATGATGCAAATGTTGCCTCATGCATCGAGCGAGGGGTGAATGTTTTACAGCTCAATTTGGAAGAGGGCCTAAAGCTTTTTGAAGACCAATCTTTTGATGTGGTGCTTCAAATGGACACGTTGCAACATTTGAGAAACGCTGAGACCATGCTCAAAGAAACTGCCCGAGTGGGTAAGATGGGGCTCGTAACATTTCCGAATTTTGCACATTGGCCCAATCGATTGAGTGTGCTCAAAGGTCGCATGCCGGTCACCAAACATTTACCCTACGAGTGGTATGACACCCCTAATATTCGGGTTGCAACGTTCAACGATTTCCAAGAGTTGGCACAAAAAAATAATCTGCGTGTCTCTAAAGCATTTGGTTTAGTTGGCGAGCGGCCCATCTCAATCTTTGCAAATTTATTGGCCAGTACTGCCGTTTTTACACTCACCTCAACATTATCAACAGGAGAAAATTAGCATGGGACAAATGATTGAATTGGTTTCAAAGGATCACTTTAAAAATGTCGCTTACGTCGCACACCCCGCTGGCAAAGCCAAAGGAGCTGTGGTCGTTTTGCAAGAGATTTTTGGTGTGAATGCCCACATTAAAGCCGTCGCTGATGGATATGCCAAAGAGGGTTATTTGGCCATAGCACCTGCTATGTTTACCAGAAGCAAAGCGGATGTTGATCTAGGCTATCAAGCCGACGACATGAAGGCAGGTGTTGCGTTAAAGGCAGCAATTGAAGGGCTGCCTCAGCCTGGTGCATTGCCCGATATTCAGGCGGCGGTGGATTGGGCACACAATGAAAGCCAGGGTAAGGTCGGTGTCGTGGGTTATTGCTGGGGGGGCTTACTGACATGGAGAGCCGCTTGTTTGGTGGAGGGTGTCTCCGCGGCTGCGGCTTATTACGGTGGTGGCATGACGTTTGAGCCCGCTTTATCTTTGAAATCCAAGGCTCCCACCATTGCCCATTTTGCAGAAAAAGACCAACATATTACTCTGGAGAGTGTGGAGGCATTCAAATCTCGACACCCAGAGGTAGCGGTCTATCTCTATGATGCGGATCATGGCTTTAATTGCGATCACCGTGGTGCATACGAAGCTAAAGCTGCCACGCAAGCACGTGAAAGAACGTTGGCATTTTTTGCAGAAAAACTAGCCTAAATCAACGAAGGGGACTCAGTAGACCTAACCGCAAAGTGAGGAATCACACGGTTAGGACTGAGGTCCGATAGGACCCGATCACTCCAATGCGCTCAAAGTGATCGGGTTTGTTCAATGGTTGCGTAATTTTTTGGCAGCTTCGATGGCAAAGTAGGTCAATATGCCATCAGCACCGGATCGTTTGAACGCCAGCAAACTCTCTAGCATTGAGAGTTCGCCATCGAGCCATCCATTTTGTGATGCCGCTTTGAGCATGGCATATTCACCGGAGACTTGGTAGACAAAGGTTGGTACTTTGAAGGTTTCTTTGACGCTTCGAAGAATGTCTAAATAGGGCATGCCGGGTTTAACCATGACCATATCGGCTCCTTCTTGCAAATCCAAAGCCACCTCGCGCAGTGCTTCATCAGCATTGCTAGGATCCATTTGATAAACTTTTTTGTTGCTCTTCCCCAAGTTACCTGCTGAGCCAACAGCATCGCGAAATGGCCCATAGAACGCACTGGCAAATTTGGCGCTATAAGCCATGATACGCGTGAGCAGAAAATGGTTTTTCTCCAGAGCTTGCCGAATTGCGCCTATTCGTCCATCCATCATGTCACTGGGTGCAACCAAGTCAACTCCAGCCTGGGCTTGATTGAGCGCTTGAGCGACCAAAATCTCCACAGTCTCATCATTCAAAATGTAACCCGAATCATCCAACAATCCGTCTTGTCCGTGACTGGTGTAGGGATCCAGGGCCACATCGGTCATGATGGCCAACTCAGGAAAGCGCGACTTAAGAGCCTTAATGGTTTTGGGAACCAATCCATTTTCGTTCAAGGCTTCTTGGCCATTGGGACTCTTGAGAGACTGATCAATCACAGGGAATAGTGCCATGACAGGAATCCCCAATTGGACGCATTCCTCGGCTTTGTAGAGTAGTAAGTCAACACTGAGTCGCTCCACCCCGGGCATAGACGCAATGGCTTCGCGCCGATTTTGACCATCAAGAACAAAAACGGGATAGATAAAATCATCACTGCTCAATCGGTGCTGAGCCACCAACCGACGGGTAGCGTCATCCACACGTAAGCGACGCATGCGTGTGCCGGGATAGGGGCTGAAATTGTTCATGAAAATCCTCAATCAATGGTTGAAAACTCACCTCAAGGTGTATTTTTAACAGATTATGCAGCGAGAGTCATTGGCTTAACTACGCATGAGTTGGATCAAGGCCTAATCAATGTCAAAATCAGCTTAGGAGAGAAAAGCATGCTTTGGATCAAAACACTACACATCGTCTTTATTGCGAGCTGGTTTGCAGGGCTATTTTATTTGCCCAGAATTTTTGTCAACTTGGCCATGCTTGATGAAAATGAAAGAGCGACACGCGAAAGACTGTTGTTGATGTCGGACAAACTCATGCGATTCACAACTCTTTTGATGGTGCCGGCACTGGCCTTGGGGTTGGTGTTGTGGCTTTATTACGGGATCGGTCAGGGAGAGCAAGCGAGTTGGATGCACGCAAAACTCACATTGGTGGCAATCACAATTGGGTATCACCACCAATGTGCACGAGAGCTCAAAGCATTGCACGCAGGCAATAGCAAGAAAAGTCACGTTTGGTATCGGTTGTTCAATGAAGTACCCGTTTTACTCATGCTTTTTATTGTTGCATTGGTCATCCATAAACCCGATGGTGTGCTTACTTTTTTGGGGCAAATGACCTTGGTCTTGGTGCTCTTTGTGAGCTTGGTGCTTTTGATGGTACGTCGATTTAAAAAAACGTGAATTCTTCGTACTGATTCAACGTCTACTCTTATGTCACGGTTGAAGACCTCTGCCACGCCTTTGACGCTACTCTACGTAGCGCTCATCGTCTACGCAAGCTTGTATCCCTTTGATGATTGGAGAAATCAACAAATTTATCCATGGACTTTTCTGTGGGAGCCTTGGCCTCTATATTGGAGTGCTGATGATGTAGCGATGAATTTAATTGGTTATTTACCCTTGGGCTTGGGGTTGACGTGGATGGAGTATCGGCACGCAAAGCGGGCGTTGCGGTGGCCACATTTTTGGCTTTGGGCGGCATTTTTATCGCTCACCATGGAGTCGCTTCAAACTTATTTGCCCTCGAGGGTGCCTTCAATCATGGACTTTGTGCTCAATGTAGCGGGATCATTGGCCGGTGTAGGAGTGTGTGCCTTGATCAATCGCTTTGGATGGATTGAGGGTTGGCGTCGCTACCGAGAGTATTGGTTGGTGCCTGATTCTGTATGGCTCATGGTGAGTTTATTCATGTGGCCCTTTGCGTTGCTGTTTCCCTCAGGCGCTCCCTTTGTGACGGGACAAATGTTGTCTCGAATGCACCAAAGGGTCGATGATTATTTACCCATGGGCTTTATTCAGCACTTAAGCGATGCAATGCTGCAACCCCTTACCTCCTCTTGGCGGGAGAGCATCTCTTTTTTCTCGACCCTTAGTGGATTGTTAATTCCTTGTTTGCTCTCCAACTCGATTGTGGTGAAGTCCGAGAAAAGGCAAAAAGCCTTGGTATTGTTGATGGTCATTGCTGTGGGCGTGAGTGTCCTATCGAGCACACTTACATTTGGTTGGCAACACATGGGCTCGTGGGTGAATACCAAGGTGATGGTGAGTTTGTTGATGGCTTGGATCCTCGCCTATGGGGTGGCGATGCTGGGTACAAGGGTCAACCAGTTGGTGTTGTTGATGGTGCTCATTTTGCATGTGCTCTTGGCCAATGCTATTGAACAAGATGTGTATTTGGCGCAAACTTTGCAGACTTGGGAGCAGGGACGTTACGTGCGATTTAATGGTCTAGCACAATGGGTCGGTTGGCTTTGGCCTTATTGGGTCACCATTTTGGTAGTGATCCATCTCTTGAGCCCAACGAAGTGGACAAAATCAAGTGCAATTTACACAATAAATAGATAGTTCTTGAGTTGTCGACTTAAAATGTGGTTATGAATAAAGAGTCTTATTACAAACACCATGTTTTCTTTTGTCTGAACGAACGTAAAGAAGGTGAGAGCTCATGTGCCCAACACGATGCAATGGGCGCTTTTGAGTTTTGTAAGAAAAAGGTCAAGTCTCTAGGCCTCTCAGGTCCTGGAGGGGTTCGAGTGAACAAAGCGGGTTGCCTTGACCGTTGTGCTGGTGGGCCTGTGATGGTCGTTTATCCCCAAGGCCATTGGTATACCTATGTGGACCACGAAGACATTGAAGAGATTATTCAAAGCCACCTGAAAGACGACCAACCCGTTGAGCGGCTATTATTGCCACAGGACATAGGACGGTGAAGAGTTGAATTCTGCCTCTCAAAAACTCTTGTTGACGGTGAAAACGGGTCAACTTGAAGTATTGAAAGACGCGCCTGTTTTCGGAACTCAAGACAACGTAGCGCCGCCCAAAGGGACTGCGATCTTGAGCCATCCCCACCCCCTTCATGGAGGCACCATGGATAACAAGGTGGTACAAACCATGGCTCGTGCATTTGTTCAGGCGGGTTGGGAGGTGATTCGCTTTAACTTTCGGGGTGTAGGACTGAGCAGTGGCGAGTACGACAATGGCCTTGGCGAGTTGGAAGATTTGTTGACGGTCATTGAGCATTTAGCGCCTGCTGGTCCAGTGGCGTTGGGTGGATTTTCTTTTGGTGCCATGATCACCGCAAGGGCGGTCGAGCATTTGAAGGTGTCCCGAGATATTGCTCGTATTGTCTTGGTAGGCTTGGCCGTATCCCGTTTTGAGGTACCGCCTATTGAGTCAACTTTGCACAACCGTACCTTGGTTATACACGGCCAAGACGATGAAGTGGTGCCACTCTCAGATGTGATGACTTGGGCACAAGAGTGCATGTTGCCAGTCTGCGTTGTTCCTAAAACAAGTCATTTCTTTCATGGCCAGCTCCCGTTGTTGAAGGGGTTGGTCATGAGGCATGTGATTTAAAGAAAAAAAATAAAAAAGACATGTCAAATTCGGTTGTCATTTAAAAGGATAGGTTAATGCATCAGATGGTCACGATAAAAAAATGGATGTTTACCGCACTAATGCTGTGCATTGCTTCTATGTGCACTGTGGCCAAAGCACAAATGTTGAGTCCGCCCGAGGTCGATGCCCACGCTTATTTATTGATTGATGTGAGTGCCCATCAGGTACTGGCTGAGCATTTGTCCACAGAGCAAGTCGAGCCAGCGTCGTTGACCAAGTTGATGTCGGCCTATTTGGTTTTTGATGCATTGAAGAGTCAAAAATTACGGCTCGATCAAACCCTGCCTGTCTCTGTGCGGGCCTGGAAGATGCCTGGTTCTCGCATGTTCATTGACCCCAAAATGCAAGTCCCAGTTGAGGACTTGGTCAAGGGCATGATTGTTCAGTCTGGAAACGATGCCACAGTGGCTTTGGCCGAAGGTGTTGGCGGAACGGTAGAGCACTTTGTGGACTTGATGAACGAACAAGCCCGGCGCCTGGGCATGAGCTCGACTGTGTACAAAAACCCCGAGGGGCTACCTGCTGCGGGTCATTTGACCACGGCACGAGATTTGTCAATATTGGCACAACGCTTGATTCAGGACTTTCCTCAGTACGTTGGTTATTACGCGATCAAAAAATATCGTTATCCAGGCACCCCTGCAGCCAACGATACCAATCGCAATAGCTTATTGTTCCGTGACCCAACGGTGGATGGTCTTAAGACGGGCCACACTGACGCTGCAGGATACTGCATGATTGCCACGGCCAAACGCGATGCGCCTGGTTTGGTGGGCCATCGGCTGTTGGTCGTGGTTTTGGGGGCCAGCAGTGAAAATGCCCGTGCGGCCGAAGCCCAAAAGATATTGAATTGGGGTTTTTCGGCTTTTGAGCCCGTTAAACTCTTCAACGCGGATCAAGCTGTGGCGCATTTGAGACTCTGGAAGGGTCAAGACAACGAGGTGTTGGCTGGTCGGCATGAGCCCATTGTGGTGTCTGTACCACTTGGACAAGCCAAGCAAGTCAATACCCAAATTGAATTCAAAGACCCGCTTGTGGCCCCGATTACTATGAATGCGACCGTTGCACAAATGCACCTCAAACTCGGTTCGACAGAGCTGAGTGTTTTGCCGTTGATCGCTTTAAAAGGTGTTGAGCAAGCCTCTATCTTTGGTCGGGCCTGGGATGCTGTCCGTCTATGGGTTAAGTAAGCACTTACCAACACAAACCGTGGTCGGTTATAAACTTTAAGCTTGCTGTGAGTTCTGGGAGCTGATATAATCGAAGGCTTTCCAGAAAATTCTGGGATATTGTATTCACGAATAACACATCACGTTTGGGACGTTTAAATGCCAACCATTAATCAATTGGTGCGTCAGGGGCGCGAGGTCGAAAAGACCAAGTCAAAAAGCCCTGCGATGCAAAATTCTCCGCAAAGGCGTGGAGTCTGTACCCGCGTGTACACGACAACGCCTAAGAAGCCTAACTCAGCTTTGCGAAAAGTTGCAAAAGTTCGTTTGACCAACGGCTTTGAGGTGATCTCCTATATTGGCGGTGAAGGCCACAACTTGCAAGAACACTCAGTGGTTCTCGTTCGTGGTGGTCGCGTCAAGGATTTGCCTGGTGTGCGTTACCACATTGTGCGTGGTTCACTTGATTTGCAAGGCGTAAAAGACCGTAAGCAATCAAGGTCCAAGTACGGTGCGAAAAGGCCTAAAAAGGCTTAATTAGGTGCTTGGGTCTTGGGCTTAAAGTAAGTTCAAGCCACAAGCGATTGGCCCAAGGTTGATTGAGTCGCAATGAACCCGGTCGAGTAAGTGGGAGTTACACATTGATCTCCCAGGTGCCAACAATTGGCCCAACTGAAGAAATAAAGGAAATGATATGCCACGTCGTCGCGAAGTCCCCAAACGTGAAATTTTGCCTGATCCCAAATACGGCAATGTAGAACTCTCCAAATTCATGAACGTGATCATGGAAGGCGGAAAAAAAGCAGTTGCAGAGCGCATTATTTATGGCGCTCTTGAGCAGATTGAACAAAAATCAGGCAAAGATCCGCTTGAATTGTTCAATGTGGCCATTAATAACGTGAAACCCATGGTTGAGGTTAAGTCTCGCCGTGTTGGTGGTGCAAATTACCAAGTTCCAGTCGAAGTGAGACCCGTGCGTCGCTTGGCTTTGTCCATGCGTTGGCTCAAAGAAGCCGCAAGAAAACGTGGAGAAAAATCCATGGCCTTGCGGTTGGCCAATGAGCTTTTAGAAGCATCTGAAGGCCGTGGTGGCGCGATGAAAAAGCGCGATGAAGTTCACCGCATGGCTGAGGCTAACAAAGCATTCTCACACTTCCGTTTCTAAATTTTTGAATTGATCCCAATGGGGGTGAGCGGCAAACTCAAGGCGACTATTCTCCTTGAGTTTTGCTTTGTGAAACCCGAATTGGCTTGACCCTTCTTTTTTTCTTTAAAGGCTTCCATCATGGCTCGCAAGACTCCTCTTGAGCGCTACAGAAATATTGGTATTTCTGCGCACATCGACGCTGGTAAAACAACGACGACAGAACGTATTTTGTTTTACACCGGCGTGAACCACAAAATTGGTGAAGTTCATGATGGTGCTGCCACCATGGACTGGATGGAGCAAGAACAAGAACGCGGCATCACGATCACCTCTGCTGCGACGACTTGTTTTTGGAAGGGCATGGACATGTCTTTCCCTGAGCACAGGATCAACATCATTGATACCCCGGGTCACGTGGACTTCACAATTGAAGTTGAGCGCTCCATGCGCGTGCTCGATGGCGCATGCATGGTGTATTGCGCTGTGGGCGGCGTGCAGCCCCAAAGTGAAACCGTTTGGCGCCAAGCCAACAAATACAAAGTGCCACGCTTGGCATTTGTGAACAAGATGGACCGTACCGGTGCCAACTTCTTCAAAGTTTATGACCAAATGCGTTTGCGCCTAAAAGCCAACCCCATTCCTATTGTGATTCCAATTGGTGCTGAAGAGCACTTCACGGGTGTGGTGGATTTGCGCAAAATGAAGGCGATCATTTGGGATGAAGCCTCACAAGGGATGAAATTTACTTTTGAAGACATTCCTGCCAACTTGGTTGAAGAGGCTAAAAAGTGGCGTGAAAACATGGTGGAAGCTGCGGCCGAAGCCTCTGAAGACCTCATGAACAAATACCTTGAAGAAGGTGATTTGTCAGAGGAAGAGATTACTCATGGACTGCGCGTTCGCACCTTGGCGGGTGAGATTCAGCCCATGCTTTGTGGCTCAGCCTTTAAAAATAAGGGCGTACAGCGCATGTTGGACGCTGTGATCGAGTTGATGCCATCTCCCTCAGACATTCCTCCTGTTGGCGGCATGGACGAGGATGAACAACCCGTATCACGTAAAGCTGAAGATGCTGAGAAGTTCTCAGCCTTGGCGTTCAAACTGATGACCGATCCTTTTGTGGGTCAGTTGACGTTTATTCGTGTGTATTCTGGTGTGCTCAATAAGGGCGACACGGTTTATAACCCCATCAAGGGCAAGAAAGAAAGAATTGGACGTATCGTTCAGATGCATGCCAACAACCGCGAAGAGGTTGATGAAATTCGTGCGGGCGACATTGCCGCTTGCGTGGGTTTAAAAGACGTCACCACTGGTGAGACACTTTGTGATCCCGATGCAATTTTGATGCTCGAGAGAATGGTTTTTCCTGAGCCTGTGATTGCTCAGGCGGTGGAGCCAAAAACCAAGGCCGACCAAGAAAAAATGGGTATTGCCTTGCAACGTTTGGCAGCTGAGGATCCATCTTTCCGCGTGAAAACTGACGAAGAATCAGGTCAAACCATCATCGCCGGAATGGGCGAGTTGCACCTTGAAATTATTGTTGACCGCATGAAGCGTGAGTTTGGCGTCGAAGCCAACGTGGGTAAGCCACAAGTGGCATACCGCGAAACAATTCGCAAAACCATCGAAGATTCTGAAGGCAAGTTTGTTCGTCAGTCAGGTGGTAAGGGTCAATACGGTCACGTTGTCTTCAAGATTGAACCCAATGAAGCGGGTAAGGGCTTTGAGTTCGTTGACGCGATCAAGGGTGGTGTGGTTCCTCGTGAATACATTCCCGCCGTTGAAAAGGGTGTCATTGAAGCTTTGAACACCGGTGTATTGGCAGGCTACCCCGTGGTGGACGTCAAAGTGACATTGCACTTTGGTTCATACCATGATGTTGACTCATCTGAGATGGCATTCAAAATGGCCGCAATTTTTGGCTTCAAAGAGGGATGCCGCAAAGCCAATCCCGTGATTTTGGAGCCCATGATGGCTGTTGAAGTTGAAACTCCCGAAGACTATGACGGCAATGTGATGGGTGACCTCTCCTCACGACGCGGCATGGTGCAAGGTATGGACGACATGGCCGGTGGTGGTAAAGCGATCAAGGCTGAGGTGCCGTTGTCAGAAATGTTTGGATACTCAACAACGCTTCGTTCTATGTCTCAAGGACGTGCAACGTACACGATGGAATTCAAGCATTACTCTGAAGCTCCAAGAAACGTGGCCGACGCTATTGTGGCAGCCCGCGCCAAGTAAAAAAGTCAGTCTGCGACAACGCGCCACTGTGTACCCGTGCGCAGTGAACAAGCAGCGTTGTGCAAACTTTAAACCCTCACACGGAGTTGTTCTTTAGGATTGAGAAATTATGGCAAAAGGTAAATTTGAACGCACCAAGCCTCACGTGAACGTGGGCACCATTG
>DAISKH010000091.1:0-12161 GCA_036821105.1 Limnohabitans sp. | reverse complement strand
CCCCCAACTCTCCCCCAAGACCACTTGACCCATGAGCCAAGACTTTTCCAACGATCCCGTCAGATCGCTTTGCCGATGGAGCCTTTGCGCACTGGCCATCTCCGTAAGTCTTGGGGTGGCCTTGGTCTCGCTCTCCAAAGTCTTGTTGCTCGTGGCTTTTCTTGCGTTGCTCACCCAACGCTTGATCAGCGCTCGGCGCTTAGGACTGAATGCCTCATCGCCGAGATTCGCATTTGTGGGCAACTCAGAGTCCATTGGCCATGGCCAAGTTAGTAAAGAAGTTAGTGATCGAGATAGTCAAAGAGTTAGCGACAGAGATAGCGACAGAGATCACGTTCCTCGTCAACCAGATGCTACTGCTGGCTCTCACTTTAATCGCATTCATTTTGAGAGTGAATGGGTCATCTTTGCGGCTTTGGGATGGATCACACTCTCCTTACTGTGGAGCGATGCACCGACTGCTGTGTGGAGCACAGCCTTGATGAGACACTCCCGCTTGCTGGTCTTACCAGTCGCCCTTTATTGCCTCAATGACCGAGAGGATGTCATGGCGGTCTTGCGAGCCTTGGTGCTCACCCAACTCTTGATCGTTGGTGTTTCTTGCTTGTTGTGGTTGGGCGTGCCTCTGCCCTTGCATAACCCGGTCTATCCGATGAATTTTGGTCTTGTGATCAACGGCCACTTGGAGCAACCGATCATGAGCACCTTGATGTTGGTGGTGCTTTGGCATTTCAGGCGCACTCTATTTCCTCAGGTGAAACCATTTTGGATCTACTTGGCCTCCTCATTGACTGTCGCCAATGTACTTTTTGTCATGACCGGTCGCACGGGCTTTATAGCCATGATTGTGGCCATGACGATGATGTTGGCCAAGAATAGTGTCTTTAAGTTCAAGTATAAGTTTGCGTGGCTAATCATCACCCCAGTGCTCCTGAGTTTGACACTGGGGCTTGTCTCACCGCGATTTTCAGCACGGGTCACCGATGCAGTGCATGACATACAGCTCTACGCCCAAGGCAACGACGCCACCTCACAGGGATACCGACTTGACTACTGGCACCAATCGATCAAATCCATCGCCCAAGCCCCAGTTTTGGGTCACGGCGTGGGTAGTTGGCGTGAGGAGTACATTCGATTGGGCGGCAATGAGCCCAATCCACCCAGCAATCCTCACGAGCAGTTCCTACTGTGGTGGGTCGAGTCAGGGCTGGTAGGGTTCATTTTCATGTCGATGATTTTTGGCTCAATGTGGCGTGACGCTCGCCTTTTAAAAGAACCGGCACAAAGTGCCATGCAAGCCACTTGGGCCATCACACTGATGGTAAGCCTATTCAATTGCCCATTTTTTGGGGCAGGAATGGGGGAGTTCTTCTTGATCATCTTTGCTTGCCTTATGGCGCTGGGAAAAGTTGAGTTTGCAGCCACTCATGCTCAGACTGTTGCCCATCAAGCGTTAAACCCTATAGGGCATCAATGGCCCGCTTCCTCTTCCGAGCTGTCTTGGATTGAGCGCATGGGCATGATGGTCGTGACGCAACCCTTGTCTCGTCCGGTCCCTGGCAATGAGCTCAATTACCAACACAGTGAAGGCCTGAGGAAACTGGGTTATCGGCAATTAAGAAAACTCGTCTACCTCCAGCTCCATTCCCAGCGCCACCTCATGAGAGATCGTGCCGATCCATTGTGGAGTAAAGGTCTTTGGATTTACGAAAGAACCGCCCAAATTGGCGACTCATTGATGGACTTGGCGCCAAGGAGCCTTTTCAAAGAGCATGGCTTGGAGATGGACCTCTTGACCTTGCCCCATTTGGCACCTCTCTTTGAATTCGACCCTTGTTTTGGGCTTGTGTTGACCGATGCCAAAGTGGCCCAGCAAAAGCACTATGATTTTGTGATTGTGCAAAGTGTCCACCACCGTGCATTGATCAAAAAAATCAGGTACTTTCATGACCTCCCCTGGATATGTATTCAAGGCTTTTACGATGTGCCTGATTTCTCTCGCATGCGTTGGAGTACACAGCGTTTGATCGATTGCTTTGGCTGGCAAGAGGGTGCGATCACGCATACTGATGAAGCTCAGTTTGAGGCCCATGCACGCCAAAAATTGTGGCTGCATGAGGCCAACACCACGCTTTTAAATTCAAGCCCATCCAGAGTCCCTCCTTCTGAAGAAAAGAGCCATGAACTCGTCTTGGCTTTGGGGGGTGTGGACCCAGTTAGGACCTACCACCGTTGGCCAGAACTATTGGTGCTGCTCTCGGAGCTGGGCTATAGAACTTGTTTACTGATTGGCAAAGGCGAAGCGGCTGAGCGAAGTGCGACAGATCTGAAAGGCGTAATGCAAGGCGTGGTGAGCGTGGACAACCAAGTCAACCGAACCACGGTGATGGAGTGTGCACAAATTTTGTCAAACTCAACGCTCTTGATCACCGCAGATGGAGGCATGATGCACTTGGCCATCTCGAGTGGCACTCGCCACATCATCTCACTCTTTACCCAGGGCATTGCTCCCGAATACCGCTTGCCCAAAGACTTGATGGGTGAGGCCTTGCAAAGCGTGAGTCAAGACCTTAACCTTATTACACCGCAAGAGATTGTTAAAAGAATCCAGGAATTGGGTCTGACTTCAAGGGTCTAGGTTGGCATTACTGCATCCGATGAAAAAGGTTTTATCGCCAAGCGTGTGAGATCCTACCTCTGACTTGAACTTGGGTAGACCCACTCCTTGATAAGCCAAGGCCCAACCAATCACCTGCGACTTCATTCACTCTTGGCGGGAGATTTGACCAACAACTTTTTCCATCTCAAAACTTCTTGTCGGATCATGTGATCAAACTCCTGAGGTGTTGACGGAGACACCTCACCGTCGACCACCTGAAGCCGTTTGGCTACCTCAGGACGAGACAAAGCGACCTTGAGTGCCGCGTTAAGCTTGTCCACTACAGCAGGGGGTGTCCCGGCCGGCGCAATCATGCCCCACCAGACAACCGCATTGAACCCCTTGATTCCTTGCTCTGAGATAGTTTTAATATCTGGCTCAGACTGAATGCGGTTGATCCCTGAGCTGGCCAAAATTTTAAGGCGCTTGGCATCAGCAAGCGGTTTAATTTGAGACATTCCGGTAAAGAGCAAATCCACATGGCCAGCAGCCACATCATTGATCGCTGGCCCAGCCCCTCGGTAGGTGACCATCACCAAAGGACTGGCCAAGGCCTCTTGAAGCATCAAGGCGGCCAGATGTGAACCCGAGCCATCCCCGGAGGTAGCCATGCTCAATTGTCCAGGGTTTTGCCGAGCATAGGCGATGAGCTCAGACACTGTGCTCACCCCCAAACCCAAGCGAGCAGCCAAACCAAAAGGGTAAGTGATCACCAAGGAGACCGGAGCAAAATCATCGGGTGTTCTATAAGGCATTTGAGGCATCAAGCTCGGGTTCGTCGCCAAACTCGTGCTCACAAGCCCCAACGTATAACCGTCATTGACGGCCTTGGAGACGATCTCAGTACCCACCACTGTGTTGCCGCCCCCCTTGTTGTCAATCAACACAGGTTGGGCCAGCACCTCGGAGAGCTTGTCCGAAAAAGACCGAGCAATGAAGTCTCCTCCCCCACCGGGCGCAAACGGCACCACAATCCGAATGGCGTGGCTGGGATAATTGTCTAAGGCCCAAGTATTCTTTGATAAGGTACCCAGTCCCCAGGTTAGAAATAAAGACAGCGAAAGCGTCAGTGATAAAGGGGCTGACAAGGGTGAGGGGCCTGTATGCTTCTTAAAAGTACTGATCCTTCTGCCGGTGCCGGTGCTGGTGCTTGTGTCGGTGCTGTCATTGATTTTGGTGGTGATGAAGGTCATGCGCTGATCGTATGAAAAAGTAACGCTTACGCGTCAGAATTGAAATGAAAAAAGAATCACCACGACGCACCAAAGAAAAAAGGGGCGGGACATCCACACCCCCCACTGCACCCGCTTTTTGCTTTACTTCATCACACGAGCAACATATTCATCGATGAACTGAGCAATTTGCAAGGAATTTTTCTCGATCATCACCATGTGCCCATTGCCCATGATGCCATGATCTTGCAAGCGAAAGTAATCCGTGTGAACGCCCGCTTGCTCAAGATAGTGCGCCGTGCAGTGATCATACACTTGGTGGTAAGAGGCTTGGGCAGCCACCATCATGACAGGAATTTTTTCTAAGTTAATGAGTTTTTTTGCCGGACTTGTTTGCAGTAAACATCCGGGTGAGCCCTCGTATTCAGGCTTTTCTCGGCGCAAAGTCAATTCCGACGGGTCTTTAACTTCTGGAGAATAGGTAATGGGGATGTCAGTTGGACCCCAAGAGCGAGCTTTACCGGATCCAATGACCGATAACTCAAATGGCGGGCCCGAAGGCTCAACGGCCACGATGCCTTTGACCAATTGAGGGCGCGAGTCTGCGATCAACCAACCAAAGGGGCCAGCTTGCGAGTGGGTGAGCAATATGGCAGGACCGATTTTGTCTAAAAGTGCGGCGCCAGCCAACTGAATACGCCGCTCGGTCTCCTCGTTGGAGACGACGGTCTCCACCTGTGACGCATAAAATTGATCGAACACAGGATCCCCCATTCGACCTTTCAATGGGCCATCCCCTGGCCACTGGGTATGAAGCTTGGCATTGGGCCAAGTGCCAGTGATTTCACCCGCAGTGAATTGGAACTCCTCATTGGCCGCAGTGAACATGCGAATTGCTCCGTCTTGGGGATGCCAAGCTGAGCGACCACGCATGGGTTGATCGACCATGTAAACAATATAGCCTTGCTCGACAAAGAAGTCTGCCCAGCCTTTACGCCCATCAGGTGTACCCATCCAATTGGTGGCGGTTTGACCCGCTCCATGAAAAAGTACCAATGGGTAGGGTCTCTTTTTAACTTTTGGAACCAAGACCTCCACATACATTTGGCCCTGAAGGATCTCTTTGCCTTTCTCGCCCGTGTATTGCCCGCCCACGTAAAAAAATCCTTTGGCACCCAGATGGGACTGCTCTATCACGGGGACAGGCACCAATGACGCGGGGCTTTGCGCGCCACTCCAGGAGCAAAAGAACACAGCCAAACTCGCCACAAGTCTTAAAGCATTCTTGGATTTTGTACGGGTCATGAACATTGATTTAGAACTTTCAAGGCTTCGATCGATTAAAAAAAATACCCTGGCTTTAAGGAAGGGTTGCGTATGGCGCTTTGTCGCATCAAAGACCCAAATACGCCTTTTTGATCTCGGGTTGACTGGCGATCACATCCGAGGGGCCAGAGCTTACGATGCGGCCGTTCTCCAGCACATACGTGCGTTCAGAGACAGCCAAAGCTCGACTGACATTTTGTTCCACTAAGAGCACCGACGTGCCGGCTCGGTTGATGGTTTGAATCACATTGAACATCTCACTCACAATCGCAGGCGCCAATCCAAGGGAGGGCTCATCGAGGAGGAGTAATTGAGGCAACGCCATCAAGGCTCTCCCAATGGCGACCATTTGTTGTTGTCCCCCCGAGAGTTGAGCTGAGGCTTGATGGAGTTTAGTTTTGACCACTGGAAAGAGCTCACAAACCCACTCCAAAGTGTCCCCCCTTTTGGCACGCGCTTTGGGATGAACTGCGCCGAGCAACAAGTTCTCGTGCACACTCATCGAGCCAAAAAGTCTCCTGCCCTCGGGCACCAAGGCCAAACCCCGCTCACACAAGCGGTGAGGTGGCAAACCGGTCAAATCTTCCCCATGCCAGACGATTTTCCCAATCCGTGTCCGATTCAGTCCCATGATGGCATTGATCAACGTTGTTTTACCCGCACCGTTGGGACCAATCACGCACACCAATTCCCGGGGGTTGATGCTCATCGACACCTCCCACAAAGCTGGCGCAGCACCGTAATTGACATGGACATTTTGGAGTTCAAGCATGGCGTGTGTTTGGCATCAGTTGGGTAGAGGCAATTGAGTGTGACCGTCACCCAAGTAGGCTTTGACGACATCGGGCTCGCGCATGACCGTTTGAGGTAGCCCGTAAGCGATGACACGCCCCTGATCAAGCACCAACAAGTGATCAGACAAGGCCATCACGGCAGACATCACATGCTCAACAAAGACAATCGAGGTGCCTTGATCACGGATCTTGCGAATGGTCTGCACTGCCACTTCAATCTCACCAGGGGTGAGCCCTGAGAGCACTTCGTCGAGCAATAAAACTTTGGGCTTGGCAGCCAAGGCACGGGCCAATTCCAAGAACTTGCGCTGATGCAAATTAAGCTCATCGGGCACATCATCGGCCTTGCTGGCCAGTCCGGTAAATTCAAGCCACTGCAACGCCTGCAAACGAGCCTCCTCATGGCTGGTGCTGGAGACACCGTATTGAGAGGAGAGCATGACGTTTTGTAGCACCGTCAAACCTGCAAAGGGCCTTGGAATTTGATAGGTTCTAGACACCCCAAGACGACGAATTTGGTGGGAAGGCATGCCTGCGCAATTTTGACCCGCGATTTCGATCACACCACTGGTGGGAGAAAAGTGACCCGTTACCACGTTGATGAAGGTCGATTTACCAGAGCCATTGGGGCCCAGTAGACCCAAGATCTCTCCTTGATAAAGGGTCATCTGCACTCCATCAAGGGCCTTGATGCCTGAGAAGTGCTTACTCAGTCCCTGCACACGCAAAGCAATGGACGCGTTGTCCCAATTTAAAGGGGCCCTTGCGGTCAAGCCCTCGCCCGCAGGCAAGTCAATGTTTGAAGACTCATGAGGGGAAGCGTCGTGATGGCTCTGCTCGTCTCGAGAGGGTTGTGGTGATCGTGCTTTTTGCTTTGCTTTTCTAAAGCCCTGAAAACTTCCCCATATCCCTTGAGGCATCAAGAGCACTGAGAAAGTCAAAATGAGCCCAATAGCAATACGACCAATCAATGCGCTCGCCCCGTCGGTAAAGGCATTGAGAAGAAAGGTGATCAATACCGCGCCTACCATGGGACCAGCCCAATGCCTGGCTCCTCCAAGCACACTCATAAGAACCACAGTCAAAGGCACCGTGATGTTGAATGTCTCCCCAACCGTAACATATGACACATAAAGCGCGTGAACGCTTCCCATCATGCCTGCAAAAAAACTCGACAACGCAAAGGCCGCCATCTTCAATCCAAATGTGGGAACTCCATGGACTTGGGCTACGTCCTCATCATCATGGATCGCCAACAGACCCAATCCCGCTTTAGAGAAGTAAAGTGTTCTTGCGACCCAAAGGCAAAGTGCTGCCAAACCCAACCCCAAGTAATAAAAACTTGACGACGCACTCGGCCCAAGCTCTGGCGTATGAACCCCCATCAAGTACACACCTGGGCCACCATCAATGGAGGTGTTGACAATCAAGGTAGCCAGCACAAACGTCACCGCCAATGTGATCAAAGCAAAAGATTCACCACGGATTTTTTTCAAACGAAATACGACACTGCCCACAGCCAATGCCAGCAAAGCGGCAACAACACCTGAGAGTAAGACGCTCATCACAAAGCCGAAATTGAGTTTGGTGGCAAAGGTGGCCATGCCGTACATACCCAAGCCAAAAAAAGCGCCATGTCCAAATGAGAAATAGCCTGAATAGCCTGAGAGTAAATTCCAACTGGTGGACAACGTGATCCAGAAAAACACCATGTAGAGTAAGGACTGCCAGTAATTGGGCAAGCCCCAGTAGGGAGCGCCAACCAAGATGGCCAAAACTAACACCGTGATCGCGGTGTTCCATCCCCCATGGGTGCGTTGACTCAATTGGCGCTCAGTCATGACCGCGCCTCAAGAGCAGTATCAAAATCAGTAACGTAAATGACACCAAAGGTGCCCACGTCGGCGCAGTGATGGCCATAGTCAAGGACTCACTAATACCCACAACAAGTCCAGCAAAAAGAGGCGCCCAAGCCGATGCCAAGCGTCCCATCATGACCACCGCAAAGACAACTCCAATCCAGGCAAAAATTTGCGAAGGTGCCAACGTAAAGGTGAGAGCCACACACACCCCTGCACACGCCGCCAAGCCACCACACACACCCGCCAGGCCTAAGGAGAGTTGGCGTGCATTGATACCAAAGGCTTGCGCTATGTCGCCGTCCTCGGCAGCTGCCCGTACGCAACGACCGATATCCGTTTTATAAAGCATCCAGCTCACCCACGCACATGCCAAAACCGCCAACACCACGGTGATGGATTCAGAATATGTAACCACGACCCCTCCCAAGCGAAATTTCATCTCATCGTAGGGGCTTGACATGCGCCTAAAATCTGCGCTCCAAACCAACTGCAACAAGGCCTCCACTGACACGGCAATGCCAAAGGTGGCCATCAGAGAGTTGAATGGGGTGATCGCAAATTTGGCCAACACGGCTTGCAACACGCCCGAGAGAAGCGCAAAAGCTGGCACCAAGATCAATAAACTCACCAAAGGGTCAACGCCCAGTCGGGTTTTGAGGTCGTAGGTCAAATAAGCCGACAAAAACACCCAGGCAAAATGGGCCAAGTTGATCTGCTTTAAGATTCCCCACCCTAAACCCAGACCCAATCCTATAAGGCCGTACAACGCGCCCATAAAGACACCTGCGGCCAACGCTTGGAGCAATAAATTTAAACTGGGCATGACTGGTTTATCTTGATAATTTCAAAGTGGGGTGTGATCGCAGTTAAGGACTCAACTTACAAGATCATTTTGCTGCCTGGCATTGCCACCTCTTTAGGATGAATCACAACCCATTTACCCGATTGAAGTTGTTTCACTCGATTGAAATCATCCCCATAATTATTAGGCCCATCAAAACGTACTCGGCCCACGATCGTATCAACTTTGCTCGACTTTAACCAATCAGCGATTTTGCGATCTTCCAAGGAATTGGCTCCGCTGACACCAGCTTGCAAAATTTGCCATCCTGTGTAGGCATTGGCCGCTTGCAATTCAAAGACTGTGTCGGGAAGATTTGCTTTGGCTGCTCGCTCGTTAAAGAGTGCAATCACTTGGGCGTACTCAGGGTGGTTGGTAAAGGGTGGGTGCTGCTCAAAGGTGGTGAGTGTGAGAGCTCGGGCCGCCAAAGGCGACTGGGCCATGGGGCCAGGCGAGGGGTAGAGATGAAAATGCAACTTGGGATGATAGTCGATTTTGTCCATGGCCTCTAAGAGTTGTATGCTCTCAGCTCCAATGGAGCCCACCCAAACAAAATCAGCGTCAGCCTCTTTAAGACGAGCCGCAATAGCACCAAAGTCTTTGTTTCCAAAATCCCACTCAAGCCACAACGATTCTTTAAGCCCACGACGCTTAAAAACTTCGCGAGCTCCCACGGACATGAAAATCACAGAGGGGAATTTGCTGCTCACCAATGCCACGGTTTTGGGGGATGCGCCAAAAGCGAGGACAGCGTCAAGTACAGTATTGGGAGCTGTGGTGCCGGGATCTGAACCCATCACGTAGCCGGGGAAGTGCATCTCATATTTGGCCAGCGAAGGAATGCCAAATGAGTTGCTCACCAAAACTTTGCCATAACGTTGGGCAACTCCCATTGCCGACAATGTATTGGCCGTCGCGTATGGCCCCATCAACAAGTCCACTTTATCACCAGAGATCAATTGCTCATATAAAGTGCGGGCCAAGTCTGGCTTGGATTGATCGTCTTTGATGAGCCATTCAACGGGACGTCCCAAGAGTCCGCCTTTTTTATTGAGCTGCTCGACAAATATTTCACCTGCCAATCGGTGCACCACAGCAGTACCCGCCAAGGGCCCCGTCAAAGAAAGAGTACTCCCCACACGAATGGGTTTACTCGAGTTGGATGTTTGCGCCGATGTTTTTAGCCAAGGCAATGATAGGAGCGCACTCGCTCCCAGGGTCAACAGAAATGGTCTTTTTTGCATTCGAAGCACCCAACCTCTTTAACTTAAGAAATTCAACCCCAACTCCACCGCGACCATTTCAGGCCAATGGCACTTCAATTATTTATCCAATGCAATTCTTGCTGATGCACTCTGACAAACCCATGCGTGCTTACCCCAACACCGATCATTTCAAGACTGAGACGTTTTTGGAACATAATTGATACCAGCGCTCATCTGGGGAGACATCACCCAAGCCAAATGCTTTTTTTAAACTTATCTACAACCTTTCTTCATGGCACGATGATGGTTTGACTCCCAAGTCATTTTTCCGCCCAAGTCGGCGAAATTGGATTGGGCTGAGCACCTGATTAAAGATGCCTATTTTTAGATTTTTTTATTAAATTATTTTCCCACCAAGACTTTGACCTATGAGCACGAACAACACACCTTCCGGAGCAATTGAGCCGTCTAAAAAATTTTCTGCCCAAGGTGGTAAGACTCACATGGCTTTGGTACAACATGACTCAATAGTGGTGCGGGGCAAAGACCTGTGCAATGAACTGATTGGGCAACAAAGTTTCACGGCCTACTTTCTCTTTCTTTTAACAGGGCAAGCACCCAGCGAGCAACTGATACGAGTCACCGATGCGACCTTGATTGCCATTGCCGAACATGGGCTGGTCCCCTCAGTGGTCGCATCTCGAATGACCTTGGCTGCAGCTCCCGATGCCATTCAAGGCGCAGTAGCTGCGGGACTACTGGGTTGTGGCTCGGTGATCTTGGGTGCAGCTGAGACTGCAGGTCAATTACTGATCGACACCTTGTCGATGGCCAAGTCTGCTGGGATTAGTCTTCAAGAAAGTGCAACACAAAAGCTTCAAGCGCTCAAAGCTGCTCGCCAAACACTTCCTGGTTTTGGGCATCCTACCCACAAAGCAGGTGACCCCAGAGCGCACAAACTTCTTGCCTTAGCCCACGAGTGGGGCACCGCGGGTGAACATGTGCATGCGCTCGAGGTTCTCAGTACGCAGGTTGAAACGGTCTATGGCCGAGCACTTCCTCTCAATGTCTCGGGTGCCATTCCTGCTGTGTTGTTGGATGCAGGTTTTCCTGCGGGCGCGATGCGCGGTATCCCACTGTTGGCCAGAACAGGCTCTTTGGTCGCCCATTTGCTCGAAGAGCAACTCAGACCCATCGGATTCAAATTAGCCCAGGCCGCAGAGGATGCAATCGAGTATGACGGCCCACTTCCCGCCTCAAGGAAGCACATTTAGAAGCACATTTCTTGAGATTCAATTCATGAGCGTTTTACCGTCCCTAGCTCCACCTTTAGACGTGATCAATCGTTTTGGAGAGCATGACTTTTCGGTGAACGATTTTTTCACTCGACGCGCCTTGGCTTTAGGAGACAAAGCCATGATCGAGTTCGAAAGCAGCGTCATGACCTGGTCCGAATGTTTGGACTTACGAGAGCGGGCTCGGACTTGGCTGACCCAGCAAGGCGTCAAAGCGGGTGAGCGGCTTGGGCTCATGTCCTATAACCACCCCAGTACCGTGGTGTTATTTTTAGCGGCATGTGACCTAGGTGTGATTTTGGTGCCCTGCAACCCGGACTTTTCCCCACAAGAAGCTCAATACATTTTTGAGCATGCTCAGGTGTGCGGCGTGATCTGCTCGGATTCAGTCCACAATAAAGTCCAAGAGGCCCTTGCCAGTATGAGCCCCAGGCCATGGATTGTCCTCAACGATTTGGCGCAAGAGTCCTTGATTCAAACTTGGCAAAATGTGCCTCCAAAACCTATTGTTTTGAGTGGCAACGCCCAAAGCACGTGTCTTATTATCTACACCTCCGGCACCACTGGTTTTCCCAAAGGGGTGATGCACTCACAAAGAAGCTACTTACTCACTGCTGAGGCCTTTGTACAAAGACTTTACCTACAAGCCGATGAGCGCGTGATGTGCGTCTTACCGCTTTTTCATATCAATGCCTTGATGTACTCCTTGGGCGGATCCATGGCCTGTGGCGGCACCTTGATTTTGGTTCGAAAATTTTCTGCCAGCGAGTTCTGGCGAGTTGCACACAAAACGCGGGCCACACAAGTCAATGTGATCATGTCGGCAGCCTCCATTTTATCAAGACGCCCCCAGTCCGAATTCATGCCCGAGCATCAAATCAGCAAAATGTTTTTGGCTCCTTTGAACCAAGACTTGCTCGATATTTTTCAAAACCGCTTTGGTGTACGCACTCTTATCGAGTGTTACGGCATGACAGAAATTCCTGGCGTTCTCAGCAACCCATTCC
>DAISKH010000090.1:0-12246 GCA_036821105.1 Limnohabitans sp. | reverse complement strand
GGTACGGTTTTGCATACTAATTTTGGTCGAGCCATTTACTCAAAAGCCGCCATTGATGCAGCTGTCTTGGCGATGGGGTCGAGCGTCAATCTTGAGTATGACCTTGCGCGTGGTGCTCGAGGTGAGCGAGATGATCATGTTGAGTCATTGTTGTGTGAACTCACAGGCGCTCAAGCGGCCACTGTTGTCAACAATAACGCTGCTGCTGTGCTTTTGTGTTTGAGCACGCTTGCCTCTCGCAAGGAGGTACTCCTCTCGCGTGGTGAATTGGTAGAAATTGGTGGCTCTTTTCGAATTCCCGACGTGATGAAAAGAGCTGGTGCCGTTTTAAGAGAAGTGGGAACAACCAACAGAACTCATTTGCGGGACTTCAAAGAGCACATTAACCCCAAGGTGGCGGCCCTCATGAAGGTGCACACCTCCAACTATTCAATCCAAGGTTTCACTTCTGAGGTGAGTGTGCAAGACTTGAGTAAAGAGGCGCATGCACATGATTTGCCTTTGATCGTGGACTTGGGCAGTGGGACCTTGATGGATTTGAATGTGCTTGGTTTGGCCCATGAGCCCACCGTCGCGCAGGTGATCCAACAAGGTGCGGATGTGGTGACTTTTAGTGGTGATAAGTTGCTTGGTGGCCCACAATGCGGGATTATTGTTGGGAATAAGTCTTTCATTGAGCGCATGAGAAAAAATCAGCTTCGCCGCGCGCTCAGGCTCGATAAAGTCATGATTGCAGCGCTAGAGGCGACATTGAAGTTGTACTTGAACCCAGAGGCTCTCGAACAGGATTTACCTACCTTGAGATTTTTCAAGCGACAAGCCTCTCACATTCAAGCGCAGGCCCTGCGTCTATGCCCCATTGTCCAAGAGGCGCTTCGGGGGCATGCTCAAGTAATGGTCGAACCCTGTGCAAGTCAGGTTGGAAGTGGTGCTTTGCCCATTCAAACCATGCCCAGTTTTGCCTTGGTGATCAAGCCGCTTCTATTAAACAAAAGTTTGAAAAAAAATAAAGCAACGAGTCATTCCAAGTCCTCCCAGCCCCAAAGTGCTGACCATATGAATGAAATGGGCCCAGAGCAAACTGTGTTTGAGAAAAAACAATTCCTGCATCACCCCTTGACTCAAAGTGAGCAAGGATTGGAGAAATTGTTCAGAGGTCTCTCCACCCCTGTCCTCGGTCGAGTCCAAAAGGGACAGTTGGTGCTTGATTTGAGGTGTTTGGAGGAGCGACAGGAAAAGCTTTTTTGTAAAGCATTGACTCAATGGGCAAAGTCCACTCTGGTGTAATTCAATGATCATCACCACGGCAGGTCATATCGATCACGGCAAGACTTCTTTGGTCAAGGCTTTGACCCAAATTGATACGGATCGACTGCCCGAGGAAAAAAAACGTGGGATCTCCATTGAGCCAGGCTTTGCACACCTTAGATTCAATGATGCGATCAGTTTAGATTTTGTGGATGTGCCGGGGCATGAGAAATTTATTCATCAAATGCTGTGCGGCTCCTATGCCTGTGATCACTTGCTGTTGATCGTAGCGGCCGATGATGGTGTGATGCCCCAGACGCTTGAGCACTTGGACATTGTCTCTCTATTAAGCGCTCAAGGCGCCACTTTGGTGATCACGAAAGTGGACCGTGTCGATCCATCTCAGGTACTTGACGTTCAAACCCAGGCCCTAGCTTTACTGAAGAATGCAGGTTTTTCAAGTGCTGCAAGTTTCGCTGTCTCCTCCCTTACGGGTAAGGGCATTGGGGAGCTCAAAGAGCATTTGATAGCTCTTGCAGAGTCGAGCGCACGTTTGACTCAAGTCGACTCGGGGCTCGTTCGATTTTTGGTCGACCGTGTGTTCACGTTGACTGGCTCAGGCACCGTGGTGACGGGCACTCTTTTTTCAGGGAGTTTAGAGCTTGGAGATGAGCTGGTGTTGATGCCTCAACACTTGAGCACCAAGATCAGGAAGCTGCATCGTCACCATGAAAACGTCTCAAGTGTGGTCAGTGGCGAGCGATGTGCAATTAATTTGACTCAACTTCAAACCTCTCAAGTCGAGCGTGGCGACTGGTTGGTGAGTGAGCCCTTGGCCAGGGCAAGCTCGAGCATGACCCTTCAATTGAAACTCTTACCCCAGGAGCAAAAAGTCCTTAAACAAGGTGCGAGTGTGCATTGGCACCACGGCGCAAGTGATGTGATGGGTAAGATTTTTCTCCCGTCTGACGTCACCTTTGAACCCACGGGGCCCAATCTTGTGCAACTGAAGTTGACCTCGGCGCGTTTTGCCTCTCACGGAGATCGTTTCATCATTCGCGACCCATCGGCCAAAAGAACCCTGGGGGGAGGGCAGGTCATTGATCCCATGGGTCAAACGTATCGACGCTCCATTGAGCGCAAAGTGGTGAGAGAGGCACTTGCCTTGCCGACCCCAAAAGCTGCGTTGAGCGCATTGTTAGAAGCGATGCCCTATGGGGTAGATTTGAATTGGTTGTCCTCGGTTTACGCCATGAAGCTTAGTGACGTGTTGACTTGGCTAGACGAGATGCCCTTTGAGGTGTGGACTGCGAACGTAGGGCCCAAAATCCATTTGGGTTTAAAGCGTGATTTTTTAGACCAACATGCAGAGAAAATTCAACAATGGCTAGGCCTTTATCATCAGCAGCATCCGACCTGGGTGGGCATGAATAGCGCCACTTGTTTGTCTCATCTAAAGTCACCATGGCCACCCGAGGTTTTGGAGGCTTTGGTGCAGACTTGGACTCACAGTGGTTGGTTGGTGGTCCAGGGCAATAAACTCAGGCTCAAAACTCACCAAGTCCAGGAAAGCGCTTTGGATGCCAAGATGTGGCAAGAGGTAAGTCTAGCCATCCACAAAGCCCAACCCTTAATTCCAAGTGTCAGGGAGTTATCCTCAGAGTTGAACCGCTCGATTCATTTACTCAGAGATTTTTTAAATCGCTATGCCCAGCGAGAGGACCTGATCAAGGTGAGTGCTGAGCGTTTTACCACCCCTTTTGTGATGCTCATTTTTGCCAAACACGCCCAGGCCTTGGCTCAACGCGAACCCAATGGGCTCTTCAACGCTGCACAATTTCGCGATGTTTGCGGTGTGGGCAGAACATTGGCCATTGAAATTCTGGAGTGTTTGGACCGATTGAGAGTCACCATCAGACTGGGCAATGAGAGACGATTTTTGGGATATGAGAAAATCCCTGTATTAAGGAGCGTTTCTTGAGTGAAAAATACGATTTGATCATTGTCGGCTCTGGGATGGCGGGGCTCTTTTGTGCCAAAGAAGCTCTCTCCAAGGGGCTCAAAGTCGCACTATTAGAAGAACAAATGTTTGGTGGCTTGGTCATCAATGTCAATCACCTTTCCCCAAGCTTGGAAGATGGGTTGACGGGAGGGGCTGACTTGGCCTCTACATGGGTGAGTGAGTTGAGTGACCTGGGGCTGGATATCACTTATGAGAGCGCAATGGGTTTGGACTTGACGGAGGGCATTGTGCTTCAAACGGCCTCTGAGAGCTTAAGGTCACGCTCATTGGTTGTGGCCACGGGAGCTAGGCTCAAACGATTGGGACTTGAGCGTGAGGAAGAACTCACAGGAAAAGGTGTCTCCCAATGCGCCGACTGTGATGGCCCCATGTTTCACGACCAAGAGGTGGTGGTTGTGGGAGGGGGAGACTCTGCGGCTCAAGAGGCTTGGGTGTTGGCTCAATTTTGTGCAAAAGTACACTGGGTGCACCGCGGAGCTGAGCTCAGTGCTCGCAGTGACTTGGCTCAAGCCGCTCTAGACATTGACAAAATTGAGTTGCACTTGCAAACCGAAGTGGTGTCTTTGTTGGGAGAAGACTTTTTGACAGGTGTAGAGCTTAAAAACAGCAGTTTGCAAACAAAAACCCTCAAGTGCCAAGGATTTTTTGCATGTGTGGGCCTCTCGACCAATGTGGATTGGCTCTCAGCTCAGTTGAGTTTGTCACCTGAAGGAGCACTGCTGGTGAGTGAAAACTTAGAGACGTCTTACCCTGGCATTTATGCTATTGGTGCCGTTCGAGACGGTTTTGGGGGGCTCTTAAGCGATGCCCAGGCAGATGCCAAGTGTGTGATTAAGGACCTAGTTCGACAACTCTCAGAAGATTGATTGAATGATTTGAGGAGGGGATGCGTTCCCGGTGGAGCGGCCGGACTTCAAACCCGGTGAAGGCTGTGATCAGTCTTGCGTGGGTTCGACTCCCACTCCCTTCCGCCACCCTTTGGGTGAAGAGCCCAATGTGATGATTGGAAAACCAGTTTTTTGTTTTTTGCATTTGCCAAGATCAAGACGTTAGTCATTGAATAGCCCAAAATGAATGTTATGAAAACACCCCTCTCGTTCATCTCCGCCAAGCCCACCTCCAGTGCAACGCTCAAGGACAATTTGTCCCGACGTCAATGGCTTCAATGCACCATGGCGGGCTCTATTGCCTCTGCATCCGCATCTTTTTTTGAAGGGGCACAGGCACAAGAGGACTTTCGTTTCACCCATCCTTTGAAAATGATTGTGCCCTACCCCCCTGGGGGTGCTGGGGATATCGTTGCACGCATGCTCACCAATCCGTTTTCACAGGCCCTGGGCCAGCCCGTGGTGGTGGACAATCGAGGAGGGGGTGCACAACTCATCGCAACGGACCTAGCCGCCAAAGCTGCACCCGATGGCTACACCTTGTTTTTAGCGAGCACTACACACAGCATTAACCCAAGCTTAATCAAGCAACTGCCTTACGACAGTTTGAAGGACTTTTCCCCAATCACCTTGGTGGCAAGTTCCCCCATGGTCTGGTTGGTCCACCCCTCCGTGGGGGTGAGTACCATGGGCGAGCTCATCGCCAAAGCGCGTGCCAATCCTTCGAGTATCAATTACGGCTCGTCTGGCCCAGGCTCTGGGGGCCATCTGGCCGTTGAACTCCTCAAGTACATGGCCGGAGTGCAGATGACGCATGTGCCTTACAAAGGAGCGGGTCCTGCCTTGAGCGATTTGCTCAGTGGACAAATTCAGGTGGTGTGCACCAGCCCCTTACCAGCCATGCCGCACGTCAAATCGGGACACTTAAAGGCTTTGGCCATGACCAGTGCCAAGCGAACGGCATTGGCGCCTGAGTTGCCCACTGTTGCCGAAGGTGGGTACCCTGATTACCAAGCCACCCTGTGGTATGCATTGATGGTGCAGTCACGCGTGCCCCAACACATCCAAGCCAAGCTTTATGACAGTGTCAGTAAAACACTCAAAGGCTCCGATACCGCAGACCAATTCAAAGGCCAAGGCGCCGATGTGGCCGCTTTGACCCCGCAAGCGACCGATGCCTTCATTCGAGCAGAAATGCAGCGATGGTCCACGCTCATCACCCATGCTCAAATCAAGATTGACGCATGAACCCAGTAGGCTCTTGATGGGGTACCCTGTTAGCAGATTAATTAGCTAATTAATCTGCTAATCGATAAGTCACGAGGTATTGCCTTGTATTTGGTGAGTGTAGGAACATTGAGTATTGGTTTTTTTAATTTTTGATGGTTAATTTATTGAGGTAATTATCGATGTCCAATTTGATTCAACTCTTCAACCCCACTCCGGCTTGGATGGCTGGGGAACCTGAGATGCCCCAAACCAACTCAACCACGGCTCGGCTGACCTCAGCGACTCAGGTTGAGG
Source organism: Limnohabitans sp. (assembly GCA_036821105.1). Lineage (GTDB taxonomy): Bacteria > Pseudomonadota > Gammaproteobacteria > Burkholderiales > Burkholderiaceae_C > Limnohabitans. The sequence goes on along the minus strand of DAISKH010000090.1, from coordinate 6,564 downwards.
CTGCCGCCTCTCGACTGGCTGGCATGGTGGTGGGTTTTATTGACAATGCCAAACCGAATTTCCGTTTTTTGGTGGACGACTTGGCCGCAAGGCTGACCTCTCACTATGGGGTTGCTCAAGTGCACATTCGTCAAAAGCGTGCCGCCTCTTTGGCGGCCCCTGAGGCCATGCTGGAGGAATTACTGGCAACTTGCGATCTGGTGATCGCGGGCTCAGGCGACTGAGGTTCGTGCACGTCGTGGAGTGTCCATGACAGTGTGCAAGTGAGGCGAGCAGGCAAAATCGGTATGACCGTCTGCTCAAAAGCTTTTGTGGCCCTGGGGCGTGCACAAAGCACTGCCATGGGAGAGCGAGGTTTACCCATCATCGAAATACCCCACCCCTTTGGTTCCAGAACCCGTCAAGAGATTGTGTCCATCGCCCATTCCTGTGCTGATCAAATACAGGCCTATTTGAGTGAGCATCCTGTCCCATGAGTAGCAAAAAGCGCCTGATCGAAATCGAAGACGACTTCGATGCCATCAACACCCACTACCAATCCACGCAGTGGTCCGATGGTCTTCCAATGGTACCTCCCACCGTGGAGCGTGTCACACGCATGCTTCAAAGCTATGGTGGCAACCCCCAAGACGTTGTGGCGCATCTTGCCCCTGCCTTTGGTCCTGCAACGCTTGAGCTGATCGCAGTCAATGGTGTGATGGCTGGGTGTCCTCCTGCACTCATGCCCGTTTTGGTGGCCGCAGTGAAAGCACTGGCAAATCCGAGTTTTAATTTGCAAGCCGTTCAAGCCACCACCAACCCCGTAGCAGTTTGGGTGTTGGTCAACGGCCCCGCAGCCCAGTCCTTGGGCTTTAATGCAGGCGTCAATTGTTTAGGCGAAGGTACAGTTGCCAATGCCACAGTGGGGCGCGCAGTAAGGCTATTGCTAAGAAACGTGGGCGGCGCCCTGCCGGGTGAGATGGACCGCACCACCCACGGTCAGCCTGGACGGATGAGTTTTTGCTGTGCAGAAAACGCTCAACTCTCGCCTTGGGAGTCATTTCATCAAGAGCGAGGCTTTGATAAGGAGCAAAGCGTGGTGAGTGTCGTGGCCGTTGAGGGCACCATGAACATGAACTCGCACAGTAAAGATGCGTTGGAGCTCCTGCGCATTTTTGCGCTCACCATGATTCATCCCCCGAGCAATGAGTACACCCACGGTGGTGAACCGTTTTTGCTGCTGAGCCCTGAACATGCTCAAATTTTGGCTCAAGCAGGACTGAGCAAATCAGAGGTGAAAGCCCATTTGTGGGAGATGAGCAAAATGCCGGCCCATTACATGGGTCGGCGTGACTTGGAGCGGGCTCAGGTCTCTCGAAGGGCCGAGCTCGGAGAGTTGGGCCCCAATGATGTATTGCCCATCACCGCTTCACCCAAGGACATACAGCTCGTCGTGGCAGGAGGTGCTGGAACGCACACGGTTTACTTGCCGTGCTTTGGCAATTCAAGGGCTGCGAGTGAGTGCATTGTGATGGACTCACACTGAGCCCCAATGCGTTCGCGTCTTTCGTCTAGTCGAGCAGACGCCTTGGGGGTCAATCGCGGTCTCAGCCAAACGGCCAATGTTGGGGTAAGACCACTTTACGGCTCGTAGGTGGTCCTTGGATGTGGTTACCCATGTAGGCGCGTGACTGATTGCGCCCCGGGTCACCGGCAATCAAAATCTCCACCATATCAGGGCGCAAAATGACATTCAAGAGTCGATCGGGGTCATCAGACAATGCATACTCCGGCGCCAAGATACCATCGGCCACCAACCTCTCAAGGCTGAAGGTGGGGGTGCTTGTCATTCGTGCATAGTGGGTGATTTGCCGAGCAGTGACTTTGATGTGGTCGTACAAATACTGCCTCACTTGGTCTTTGCTCCATTGAGATGCAACCACCTTGGCAACACTGGGGCCGGCCACGATCAGGGGATTCCAGACACCCGTTTTAAAACCCGTGTGTGACCAATAGGTGAAGCTTTGACCCATGATATCGGCCCATTGCTGGACGTGTGTTTGGGCTTGGTCGCCAGCGCTGTACATGGGCGAGCTAATACTCACCACGCTGTGCATGGTCACCACGTTCTCGCTCAACTCAAAGCCCTTGTCTTGTCCAAAGGTGGTCCAACCCAACTCTTTGGCGCACTCTTCGTCCTCGGCCATTGCAGCCAAAAAACTCTGGCCAATGCTACCCTTGTCTCCCGCACCCGGTGGAATACGGTAGCCACAGATGTTTCTGAGGAACATGCGAATAAAGCGACCCACACTTGTGTTGGCCTGCCTGCCAAAGCGCATCATGCCTTGGCCGTGGTTGAAGTCGAGTTGCTTGATGATGGGGCCACTCACAATCACCACGGGCTCCCAACCCGGTGTGGAGCCGCAGTCTTGAATCCTAAAGTGAGGGTCCACCATGGCTTCAATGGCTGCAATCAAAATGGGCATGTACTCAGGGCGGCAGCCACTCAGGACTCCCGTCACCGCGACAGCATGAATAGTGGCTTGTCGTCCCTCTTGTGGAACCACCGCCAAGACCTCATTGGGTGCGCGATCGGTGTAGTTCAAAAACGCCTGAACACGCTCCTTGGTGGGAGGTACGATGGGCAAGCCGTCGCTCCACATTTGTTGATAAAAATGCTCTTGGATCTCCTCCAAGCTCGCCCTCATGATGATCTCTCCCGCCAGGGGTTCGATCTCCGTGGGGGCTGCGTCGGGGGCTTTGCCCGTCAAGCCATAGAGAAGCTCGGGTGCCAAGTGCTCATTGACTTTTTGAGCCAACACCTCCTCGCTGTCAACCATGGGGGTGCCGGGGTAGATTCCCATGGCCAAGGGAACCCCCAAGCCTTTACTGACCACCTGTGCTTGCTTGGTGAAAGCCGAGCCGATGATACTAACCGTAGGAATTCCTAACTTTTCAACCAACGCTGCAGCCCGCAACACGGCGGGCGTACAACTGCCTCAGGCGCCAATGCCAACGATGACGGCATCGGCCCCATGGGCCTTGAGTTTGTCGGCTAGCGAGGCGGTGACTTCCTTTTCTCGAGCGCCATGAAAATTACCGAATTCGGTGTAGGGCACAAATTTCACGCCTGGAAATTTTGATTTGATGTACTCGCGCACCATCGGATAAATGGTCTCGCCTCGAAAAATAACATCCCAGAGTTCACAAATGACTTTGCCATTCAAGTCGGGCAGTCTCGCAGAGGCGTCACGTTTGTCGATGGCCTTATTTGAGAGCGGCCACATCACTTCGTAGTGGGGTTCGTTGGGGTGGGACATGGTTGTGTTTCCTAAAGAGGTAAAGATGAAAGAGTGATGAGTTGAAGACTTGAATTTTTGAGGGCTCAATGGAAAGTGATAAAAGCAGAGTTTGCAATTTACATGGAATTTTTGATGCCAGCCGAAGTGATGATTTTGGAGAATTTATCCGTTTCTTTTTTGAGAAATTCATCAAATTGGGCGGGACTATTGCCGACCACGGTCATGCCCTCGTTGTCGAGTTTTTCCTTGAGTGCAGGTTGCTTCAAAATGGCTGAAACCTCAAGGCTTAGTTTATTGACAATGTCTTTGGGGGTAGCGCTTGGAGCGAGCATGCCGTACCAGTTGCTCATATCAAAGCCTGGCAACTCCTCGCTGATGGTGGGCAACTCCATGGCAATGGAGGATCTCTCAAGGCTAGAGACCCCCAGTGCTTTCAATTTGCCCGACTTGATCAGTGGCAGTGCTTGCAGCACATTCATGAAGTAAACCGGCACCACGCCTGCCAAGAGATCAATCACCGCTGGGCCTGCGCCCTTGTAGGCCACGTGCAGCATCTTGGTGCCAGCCATCGTATTAAAAAGCTCTGCACTCAAATGAGGAAGTGAGCCGTTACCCGCCGAGCCGACATTGAGCTCTCCTGGACGAGAGCGCGCTTTTGCAATCAGCTCTTTGACTGTTTTGACGTTCAAACTTGGGTGAGTCACCAGCACCAAAGGACCAGAAGCCAATAAACTCACTGCGCTCAACTCTCGAGTTTGGTCGTAGGGCAAGTTGGAGTAAAGAGAAGGGTTAGCCGCAAAACCTGCAGGTACCACCAAAAGTGTCAAACCGTCGGGAGCAGACTTGGCCACAAAAGCAGCCCCAATGGTGCCATTGGCGCCATTTTTATTGTCCACATAGATCGGTTGATGAAACGCTTCTCCAAGCTTTTGAGCGATAGCTCTGGACAAAATGTCGGTGCCACCTCCTGGGGGATAAGGGTTGACGATTTTGATCGGGCCAGAGGGATAAGTGGAGGCCAGGCTGTTTTGGGTTTGAGCACCGACGTTTAGGGCCAATAAGAAAAAAGCCACCAGGACGTGAAGTTGCAACAAGACTCTATGCTTGAACACTTGGCCTGAAGACATTAAGGATAGACCCCGTTGTTCAATGTCGAGCCTGGGCTTGGAGTTCAAGTGAAATGGCAAATGGTCACGGTGCAGGCGGGCGTTCATGGCAATGGAGTCTTGAAGCAACACAAGCGTTCAAGCAAAAAGAGTCATTGAATCTGAGGGTTGATAAAGCTCACGCAGGCGATGGAGATGGAGACGGTGGTCGTGTAGGATCGAACTTGGAACAGTATCACCTCTTCAAGGGGAAGTTGCAAGCGCAAATACCCCTAGGGCTACTGGAAGATTTGACCGATTAATCGCAACATTCGATCTTTAAGCCAGAATCCCAAATCCCCGACCTTTCAGTCCTTCAATCCTTCAATCCATGAAGGAAGTGCTTCATCTCACTGACACAGCGCTCAGGAGCCAGTAAATTCACTCCATGGCGGTAGCCCTCAAAAGAGACCAAGTGAGCACTTGGCATTTGAGTTTGCATGGCTTTCATTTGTGGGGCCTGTGCAATTGGGCTGTCAGCACCTGCCAAAATTAAAGTGGGCACTTTGATGTTGGGTAAATGGGGCCACAGGTCGCCTGAGCCAATCATTCTCTCAAGACTATTGGCAATGTGCACAGGCACAGCATCCATTTGAGCTATATACCACTCACAAAGTTCAGAGCTCGCGCGATTGGTGTCCAAACGAAATGAAAGGGTTTGTCGACACCACTCACCCACCCCGAACTTGGCAAAGGCGGTGGCGCGGTCAACCTCACCCAAGGTATAGGTGGAATCGATGTGGCTTGGACGCTTAAAGGGTGTGTCGCACAATGTGAGTGAGTGCAGTCTCTCGGGGTGTTGCAGTGCCAATGCCAGCCCAACGATACCGCCTGAGGACTCACCCACCCAGTGCACGCGCTCGAGCCCCAAATGATCCATTAAGTCAAGAGCATCTTTCACCAGTGCATCGAAAGTGTAGACATAGTCTTTGGCCGGTTGTGTGCTTTGCCCGCAACCACGTTGGTCCATGCGAAGCACCCGGTATTCATCGGCCAAGAGTGGCACCCAGGGTTGCCAAAAGGCCATGTTACGAGCATAACCATGGTACAAAAAACAGGTCTCAGGTTTACGAGCATTCCAGGGTGGAGAGTAGTCACAAAATTCAAAATGCACAGTCTGGTCGCCAATGGCCTCGAGTCGAAAGGTGGGGTTCATGATGTAAGGGTTTCTAGAGTTGAAGTCGGGTGAGATATGCCCAGGACCTGCATGAAGCTGTTGGTGGACATCAATCGATTTGGAGATGAGCGCTTTTGATGACCTTTTCGTATTGGGAGACTTCGCTGTGTAAGAAATCCTTGAATTCATCCACACGAGTGGTGCTGATTTGTAGGCCTTGTTGGGTGTACTTTTGTTGGATCTCGCTGGTGTTTAAAAAACTCACCATCTCTGAATTGAGCAAGTTAATGATGCCCATGGGTGTGCCGGCCGGTGCAAAGAGCCCGTGCCAAGTGCTCACATCAAAGCCAGGAAATCCGAGCTCACTGATGCTCGGTACTTGGGGCAGTAAATTGGAGCGGCTTTTGGTGGTGACGGCCAAAATGTTGAGCCGTTGGTCATTCATGTGAGGAGACACCACCGCAACCGTGGCAAAAAACAAAGCACTGGACTGCCCACTCAAAATATCGGTCATTGCCTCGGATTGTCCTTTGTAGGGAATGTGGGTGAGTTTGATGCCGGCTGCCGCTTGCAACAATTCTCCCGACAAATGCCCCGCGCTCCCTGCTCCTGAGCTTGCCATGGCCAGCGAGGACGGGTTGGCCTTGGCCAGTGAGATCAAGTCGGCCAAGGTGCTGATGGGAAATGTTTTGTGGTGAGCTGGGGTCACCAAAATATAAGGGCCTTTGGCCAGCAAGGTGATGGGGGTCAAGTCTTCAAAGAGGTGGTAGGGTAATTTCTTTTGTGAGGCTTGTGAGATGGCAATGTTGGCGGCTGTAACGAGTAAGGTGTATCCGTCGGCCTTGGACTTTGCTACAAAATCAGCCCCAATATTGCCGTTGGCACCCGCTCGGTTATCGACCAGGACAGCCACTCCCAAACGAGCTGAGAGTCGCTGAGCAATATCTCGACCCAACAAATCAGTGACGCCACCGGGGGTGAAAGGCACTACCACTTTGATGGGTTTTGTGGGGTAGGTGGA
>DAISKH010000089.1:0-12531 GCA_036821105.1 Limnohabitans sp. | reverse complement strand
GTGAGCCAAGCCTCGTAGGCTTTTGGGGGGAAGCCTTTCGTGCTGACCTCATCTTCGTGGTGGTAGATCATCAAAGCGTAAACAGTGGCCAGTGCTCTTAAGGGCGCGCAGAGCTCTACCCCATCGGGACTGGGACTGATTTGCCGCCAATAATTGATGGCTGCCTCGATATCGGTGATGTGAATACTTTGCATGGGTCTTGCATCATAGTCGCTTGTTCGCGCCATGTCTTTGTGCATTGAAGGGTCAACCCCAACTCAAGAGCCTGGGCTTGGCATATTGAGACAGTATTCGCTATGATGGAGGAAAAATACGTTGGGCAGACCCGCATGAAAACGCTTTTGAAATGGATTTTAAATGCAATGGCGCTCCTGGCCTTATGCCAGTTGGACTCAGGTCTGTGGCTCAACGGTATCGGTGCAGCCCTAATGGCGGCTTTGGTCATTGGCTTTTTGAACTTGTTGGTTCGACCTATTTTGGTGGTCCTCACCTTGCCCATCACCTTTTTGAGTATGGGGCTATTTCTTTTCATCATCAACGCTTGGATGTTTTGGTGGGCTTCAGCCCTAATCCAAGGGTTTGAGATCGCGCATTTTTCAGACGCCTTGTTGGGCTCCTTGCTCTATAGCATGTGGGGAGTGGTTCTGAACTCAGCGTTGGAGTGATTGTTCGCGCTTTAATTGGAGCAGTTCACGCAACCTCGTGTCAATGATGGAGGCCTCCATCTCTTGGGCGCGAGTCATTGAGCGTTCGCGAGCGAGTTGTTTAGCAAAATTTTGTGCAGCAATCATTCGGTCGACAGCTGCATTGACATCAAATTTAACGGCAAAGGATTCTGCCAAAGACCTTGTCGAGCCAAGCATATCTAGGCTTACGGCTTGGGCTTGGGACAGCAAGTCCCATGCTTGCGCATCTTTGGGGTGCAAGACCACCCATTCGTGTAAATCATTCACGCTTTGGGTGGCAAGGCTTGAATTGCTTGAACTGTTGGAGCGGTTGTTAGCGCTTGTAGTGCTTATGGTGCTTATGGTGCTTGTAGGATTTGAAGGAGCTCGGGCTCGATCACTAAGGCTCGCTTGTGCAATTTGAAGTCGTGCCCGGTTAAGAAGCAGCAAGCGTGCTCGTGTGGGCGTGAGGGGCTCGAGTAAACCAATGGTTTGCTCTGGTGCTTTGTTGAGTAAAGCGATCTCGGCCTTCAAAAGCGCCAAGTCATAGCGTGTTTGTTCGCTACCAGTGCCTAAAACCCAGGACTGCAAGGTATCAAGCATCTGCGCGGCCTCTCTAAAGTCATTCAAATAGGCACTCGCCAATGCGCCCGCATAAAGGGACCCGATGCGGTTACCCAGGGGCTCTTGGGGACTGAGCCATGCGTGCTGGGCGAGTTGAACATGAAGCCTCAAAGCGTCATGCTGCGTTCGGGTGAGAACTCGGGCGCGAGCAGACATCATGAGGTGTGACCAATTGGCACTCGAGGCTGTGATGGCGGCCATATTGTCCTCACCTGCGAGGTTTCTGGACTGCATGTCGGCGATGCGTTCAGTTGTCAGTGGGTGAGAGCGCAAATAGGGATACTGACCGTTGTCATTGAAGCGTGAACCTTGTTGGAGTTTTAAAAACATGCTGGCAAAGCCCGCACCTTCAAACCCAGCTTGCGTCATGACGCCATAGCCCACGCGGTCCGCCTCTCGCTCCATGTCGCGTGAGAAATTCAGTTGATTTTGTGTTGTCACCGCTTGCCCTCCCACCATCAAAGCGCTGGCTGCATTGGGGCTCTTGCTGGCCGCCAAAACCCCCAGCAGCATGGCGCCGATGAGGAGTGGCGTTTGTTGGGATTGTTGGGCAAATAGACGCGACAAATGGCGTTGCGTGATGTGACTGAGTTCATGGGCCAAGACCGAGGCGAGCTCATCTCGGTTGGAGACCACGCCAATAAGACCGAGGTGCACGCCCATATAACCACCGGGTAGAGCAAAGGCATTGATGCTGGGGTCTTTGATCAGGAGCACTTGCCACGCAAAGCGCTCCAGCATGTCCTGCGACAACTCACCTCGAAAACCAGCGGCTTGGATCAGGGGCTTCCAAATGGACTGAATGTAGTCTTCTAATACCGCATCTTCAGCGTAATCGGGATCGCGAAAAATCTCCCTCACCACCGTCTCACCAATGCGTTTCTCTTCGGCCAAGCCCATCTCCGAGCCGTCTCCCAAGCTAGGGAGTTGGTTGTCTGGGCGGGCTTTGCTTGAACCCACGCCAGTGGGCAATACGCGTTGCCCAGCATTAACCGTAGGAGACATTTGTGCCTCTTCACGCACGGCTTGTGGCCAAGAGGACGTCGGTAGGCCCATGCTCATCCCTAAGCCAAGCAGTAGCCCCACCCAGGGGTGGCAACACATTGGCTTGGGTGCGGGGCTAGGACACACGCCAGGGGTGTTGGGCTTGGTGGAGTTCAAGTACAGGGGTGACAAAGCAAATCAGGTTAACTCAAAACCAGAAACAATTAAGACCAGAAACCAGTAACAATAGACACCGTTATCATCTCATACCTATGTTAATGCTTTCTTGCAAGGATCTCTCCCATGTCGTTCACCCATTTTGATGATCAAGGACAAGCCCATATGGTGGATGTGCATGCCAAGGCGGCAACGCATCGTCTCGCCACCGCCCAGGGCTTCATCGGTATGCTACCCCAGACCTTGGAGCTCATTGCGCAAGGGAGTGCTAAAAAAGGCGATGTGTTGGGCATCGCTCGCATCGCAGGAATTCAAGCCACTAAAAAAACAAGTGATTTGATCCCCCTATGTCACCCCTTGGCGCTGACCCGGGTTGCGTTGGAGTGGGAAATGGTGAATGAACCAAAGAAAGAACGCTTCGGTCTATTGTGTCGCGTCACGGCCGAAACTGTGGGCCCCACGGGTGTTGAGATGGAGGCCTTGACAGGGGTGCAAGTCGCACTCTTGACGGTGTATGACATGTGCAAAGCGGTGGACCGAGGGATGGTCATGGGGGAGGTATGCTTGCTTGAAAAAAGTGGTGGCCGTTCGGGTAACTATGTTGCACCCCCTAGGTCCTAGGCAAACGCTGAGTTGATTGACTTCAGTCACTGAGGCGTCGTAAAGAACTCAACTTAGTTGCATCGAGATGAAAAAAGGGCCCAGTGTGTACTCCACAAGGGCCCTTTAAGTTTTTAGCGTTGAGCCTAAAGAGGCGCTGTCTTATTCAGCGCTGCCCTCTGAAGCATGTTGGGCTTTGTTCTTAATGAAGTTACCCAGGAGCACCACGCCGATGGCGCACAATGCAGGCACGCCATATTCGATCAAGGCATTCTCATTGATCATGGGTTTGATGGCCGCGTCGTTCAACAAGGCTTCTCCTCCCACCCAACCAATCAAGCCTGCACCCAAGGTGACCAAAATGGGGAAACGAGTCATGACGGTGATCATGAGACTGGAGCTGAAGACAACCACGGGAATACTGACTGCTAAGCCCAAGATCAGCAGGGTCATCTCACCTTTGGCTGCCGCGGCAACACCAATCACATTGTCCAAGCTCATCACCAAGTCGGCAATCAAAATGGTACGGATGGCGGCCATGAGACTTGAGTGTTGTTGCTCCTCGTCATCGTCACCGTCTTCTTCGGCCAGTAACTTCACGCCAATCCACAATAAGAGCGCACCTCCCACGAGCTGCAAATAGGGCAAGGCCATCAATTGGGCTGCAACAATGGTGAGGGCGACCAACAAGATCACTGCAGCACCGGAGCCCCAAATAATGGCCAGCTTTCTCTCTCGGGGAGGCAAACTTCTAGCCGCAAGTGCAATCACCACAGCGTTGTCGCCTGACAAAATGACGTTGATCCAAATGATTTTGAATAAATTAATCCAAAAATCTGCGGTTTGAATTTGTGACATGATATCCATGTGATCGATTCCTATTGAATAAGTGAGATCTGGTTAAACAACCAAGGTGCTAGAGTGTAAACGGCAAAGCCCTAGGGGTTTTCCCCTCTTGGCGGGTCTGAGGTGATTAACTTTTTTTACGGAATTGCAAAAACATTAATGTGATTTAAGCCGTCAAACGTTTCAGTGTTGAGGCTTGGGTGCATGAGGGACGACCACGATACGCCCTCATCAAAATTGGCCCTGTATTTTGACCACACCCGACTATGCCTGAGGCGGCGAGCATTGGGCTCAGCACCTCAGGCAAGCCCCTTTTTTTAAAGCATACCTTTGAGTAAGGCGGCCATCTCGGAGGGGTTTTTGGTCACTTTAAAGCCGCACGCTTCCATGATGGCCAGTTTTGCGTCTGCTGTGTCCTCACCACCCGAGATCAACGCGCCAGCATGGCCCATGCGTTTACCAGCGGGTGCCGTGACGCCAGCGATGAAGCCCACCACAGGTTTTTTCATGTTGTCTTTGCACCAACGAGCAGCCTCGGCTTCGTCGGGTCCACCAATCTCACCAATCATGATGACCGCATCGGTCTCAGGATCGTCATTGAAGGCTTTCATCACATCAATGTGTTTGAGGCCATTGATGGGGTCGCCACCGATACCGACTGCCGAAGACTGGCCTAAACCAATCTCGGTGACCTGTGCCACGGCTTCATAGGTGAGGGTGCCTGAGCGGGAGACCACACCAATGCGACCTTTCCTGTGAATATGGCCTGGCATGATGCCGATTTTGATCTCATCGGGGGTGATGAGACCTGGGCAATTGGGGCCAAGGAGGAGGGTTTTTTTGCCGCCAGCGGCTTCCTTGGCTTTCATTTTGTTGCGCACTTCGAGCATGTCTCTGACGGGGATGCCCTCAGTGATACAAATGACCAAATCTAGGTGAGCCTCAACGGCTTCCCAGATTGCTGCCGCAGCACCAGCGGGTGGGACGTAGATCACAGAGACTGTGGCCCCGGTCTCGTCGGCCGCTTCTTTCACTGAGGCATAAATTGGAATGTCAAAGATCTTTTCGCCGGCTTTCTTGGGGTTCACGCCAGCCACAAAACATTCGCGACCATTGGCGTATTCTTGGCATTTTTCGGTATGAAATTGACCGGTTTTACCGGTGATACCTTGGGTGATGACTTTGGTGTGTTTATTGATATAAATGGACATGATGCAGACCTTGGGGCTTATTTGACGGCGGCGACGACTTGTTGGGCCGCATGGGCCATGGTGTCAGCACTGATGATAGGCAGACCCGATTGAGCGAGCATGGATTTGCCGAGTTCTTCATTGGTGCCCTTCATGCGCACCACCAAGGGCACGCTCAGGTTCACGGCCTTGCAAGCGCTGATGACGCCCGTGGCAATGGTGTCGCAACGCATGATGCCACCAAAAATATTGACAAAAATTGCTTTGACTTTGGGGTTTTTGAGCATGATTTTGAAAGCTTCGGTGACCTTCTCTGGGGTCGCTCCACCGCCAACATCTAAGAAGTTCGCAGGTTCGGCGCCAAAGAGCTTGATGGTATCCATCGTGGCCATGGCCAAGCCAGCACCGTTGACTAAGCAGCCAATGTTGCCGTCCAAGCTGATGTAGGCCAGATCAAACTTACTCGCTTCAATCTCGGCGGGATCTTCCTCATCCAAATCACGGTAAGCCACGATCTCGGGGTGGCGAAAGAGGGCGTTGGGATCAAAATTGAATTTGGCGTCAAGAGCTTTAATATGACCGTCGCCTTGCAAAATCAACGGATTGATCTCAGCCAAGGAGGAGTCGGTTTGCATGTACGCTTCGTAGAGCTTTTGCATGACGCTGGCGGCTTCGCTGGCACTCGCTTGTGGCACACCCATACCGTGGGCAAGCCCCAGGGCTTGCTCGGTGGTCAAACCGTCCATGGGGTTGATGAAGACTTTGATGATTTTCTCAGGGCTGTGGTGGGCAACTTCTTCAATGTCCATGCCGCCCTCGGAGGAGCCCATCATCACGACTTTTTGAGTTGCACGGTCGGTCACCACGGAGACGTAATATTCTTTTTGAATGTCTGCGCCTTCTTCAATCAAGAGGCGGCGAACTTTTTGTCCCAAGGGGCCGGTTTGGTGAGTCACCAGTTGCATGCCCAAAATCTCAGAGGCGAGTTGGCGCACTTCGTCTATGGAGCGGGCCAATTTGACACCACCGCCCTTGCCACGTCCGCCGGCATGGATCTGAGCTTTGACGACCCAAACGGGTCCGCCTAATTTTTGGGCAGCTTCGACCGCTTCTTGGACCGTGAAGGCTGCGATTCCCCTTGGAGTGGGGACGCCAAATTGCCGCAAAATTTCTTTGCCTTGGTATTCGTGAATTTTCATCAAGTTCTCTTATAAATCAGGGGAAAATAGAGTTGTTGTCGTGACCACCCTAGGTGGCGCCAGATAACTGAACTTTGCCGAACAGAAATGTATCATGACCTGGGCAAAATAATCGCTTTTCGGGCGCCAGAGTTCAAATCTTCTCGAAATTCTCTTCAATTGGTGGTTAAAGATGTTCAAAATATTCATTGATGGCGAGGCAGGGACCACAGGTCTTTTGATCAAGGAGCAGCTAAAGCATGATCCGTCCTTTGAGCTCTTGGCCATTGATCCCAGCGCTCGCAAGGATGAAAGTGCCAAGCGAGTCTTGATGGCGCAGGCCGATTTGGTGGTGCTGTGTTTGGCCGACGAGCAAGCCAAGGAGTCAGTGGCTTTGATTCAAAGTTTGGGCTCAGATGCGCCCAAGGTGGTGGACGCCTCAAGCGCGCACCGCACCCAAGAGGCCTGGGTTTACGGTTTTCCGGAGCTTTGCCCTGAGCAAGAGGGCTTGATTGCCAAGGCCTCCCGGGTGAGTAACCCAGGTTGCTATGCCACAGGAGCGATTGCGCTTTTGAGACCGCTACTCGATGCGGGGGTCTTGTCCGCACAAGCAGGAATTGCCTTACCCAGTGTGAGTGGTTACTCCGGCGGTGGGCGCAGCATGATTGAGGCCTACGAGAGCGGTCAAGCTCCGCTAATGGAGTACTACGCTTTGGGGCTTGAGCATAAACATGTCCCCGAGATCATGCGCTACTCAGGCTTGACACGCCGGCCCTTGTTTGTGCCAAGCGTGGGGAACTTCAAGCAAGGGATGGTGGTGCAGTTGCCGCTGCACCCAGAACAGTTAGTAAAAGCAGTGACGCGAGCCGACTTGATCGATATTTATCGCCACCACTACGGCCGACTTCCCTTTAGCGAGGTTGTGGTGAATACCCAAGCGCCATCGCGCTTGGATGCCACGGCTTTGAATGGCACCAATCGGCTAGAGATTGAGGTGGTCACACACGAGAGCAGTGGACAGTGTTTGTTGCTGGCGCGGCTAGACAACTTGGGCAAGGGTGCTAGTGGAGCGGCTGCGCAAAACATTCGGCTGATGCTAGGACTTTCTCGCCAACGCCAACCCCAAGGCTAGAGAATATTGTTCTTGGCTGCATCGGTCGCATGAGCTGCTTGAGACTCGTGGGCCTCTAAGCTATCCAGGGTTGCCAGGGTATCCAGGGTATCCAGGCCCGCTTGGGCAGCCCGTTTGAAGACGATTCGCACCGTGTCCATGCTAAAGCCGCGCGAGATCAGGAAGCGAGTTTGTTTGGCCTGTGCTTTGGGGTCTAGGCCCAAGAGACCAAACTTTTTTTGCCACAGTGCGTGCGCTCGGTCCACCTCTGTGGCTTTCACCGATTCGAGGGCTTCGAGGGCCAACTCATCGGGTACCCCTTTGGAACGCATCTCCAGCTTCAGTCGACCCAGGCCCAACTTTTCGCTCCTGCGGTTGATGAGGGACTGCGCGTGACGCTTTTCGTTTAAAAAATCTTTCGCTTGGAGTTCATTAAGAAGTCTCTCAATCTCGCCCTCGCTACTTTCAAAGGGCTTGAGTTTTTGTGCCAACTCAGCACGAGAATATTCGCGGTGGGATAAAAAACGCAGGGCTCGTGATTTAAGGGACATCAAGGGGTAGGGGTGGGGTGAGGTGTTCATGGTGATTGGGCGCTGAGTGGGTGGGGCAAGTTCTGGAGATGAGGGGTGTGGTTGTAGGGGAATGCAGTTGTACGGCGTACGCATGGCATTAATGTGGCTTTTGTGCGGCGTTTGTATTGGGGTGTACGGTAATGATGGAGGAGAACTTGCTCGCTCAGGTGGCACCACGGCAGTGCTCTCGCCTGGAGTCTTTTCGTTAGTTCGGGGGGGGGTAAAAACCGGACCTCCCCTAGCGATTCGACATCGAGTCAGTATGGGGTGTAGGGGATGTGTTTTATCGGGTTTCGGATACCTTTGGCGGATTGGAATGGTATGGAGTTGAGGAAAATGGACTGATTCAAACTATGGATTCAGTCTGTCGCCCTGATAGCCCCGTTGACACGCGAGGCTCTCGGGCGTGCCAACGGTTGGGGCTTTACTCATGGGTGAGCCTAATAAAAAAGGGGAGATTACTCGGGGAGTTTTTCAAGGCTCTTTTCTAGTGCCCGTTCCTGAGCCCGCTCTTGGGCCTTGGTCAAGGCGACAGGGACCGCGCCATCGTCATGGCTTGAGTCAACGGGGGGTGCGTTCAATGCCTGGGGTAAGGAGGGGATACCCAAAGACTCACGAACTTTGTTCTCAATTTCGTGGGCGAGTTCTGGGTTCTCACGCAAGAATTCGCGTGAGTTGTCCCGTCCTTGTCCAATTTTTTCACCGTTGTAAGCGTACCAAGCGCCGGACTTGTCGATGACGCGTGCCGCCACTCCCAAATCAATAACCTCGCCATGGCGGGAGATACCTTCGCCGAACAAGATATCAAACTCTGCGGTCTTGAAGGGGGGGGCGACTTTGTTTTTGACCACTTTGACCTTGGTCTCGTTGCCAATCGCCTCCTCTCCTTTTTTGATGGTTCCTGTACGGCGAATATCGATGCGCACTGAGGCGTAAAACTTCAAAGCATTGCCGCCGGTGGTGGTCTCGGGCGAGCCGAACATCACGCCGATTTTCATGCGGATTTGGTTGATGAAAATGACCATGCAGTTGGTCTTTTTAATGGTCGCGGTGAGTTTTCTGAGGGCTTGGCTCATGAGCCTGGCTTGTAAGCCAGGCAAAGAGTCACCCATATCGCCTTCGAGCTCTGCTTTGGGGGTGAGGGCTGCGACTGAGTCAATAACGATCAAGTCAACCGCCCCTGAGCGCACCAACGAGTCCACAATCTCCAAGGCTTGCTCGCCCGTATCGGGTTGGGAGATGAGGAGTTCTTGCAAGTTCACACCGAGCTTTTGAGCGTATTGGATGTCCAAGGCGTGCTCAGCATCCACAAAGGCGCAAGTGCCATTTTGCTTTTGCATCTCGGCAATGACTTGGAGGGTCAAGGTGGTTTTACCCGATGATTCGGGGCCATAAATCTCAATCACCCGCCCGCGTGGTAGACCACCCACGCCGAGCGCAATATCCAGTCCGAGCGAGCCTGTGGAGACGACTTGGATGTCTTCAATCACCTCGCCTTCGCCCAAGCGCATGATGGTCCCTTTGCCAAATTGTTTTTCAATCTGTGCCAAAGCCGCTTGCAACGCTTTGGTTTTTTCACTCATGGCGGCTAAAGTCTTGACGGGTGCGTCCATAATTAAATCCTTAAAAATCAATGGGTTAAAAAACAAATCTGAGAAACATCGCGTATTAACTGGATGCTTGAACAGTAATTTATCCGATGTATTAAAACTTGTAAATAGAATATTTAGTCAGTTTGCCTTATTATTCGGTGATGCAAAAAACGAGTCTTACGCCCTACGCTACGAGCGCCGATTGGCGTCAAAATCACTTGGGTCGATTGTTGGGCCAAGCCATGCGCCGCTTTGATGAGCGGGTCTTTTACTTGATGGCACACGACGTTCAAGTTCCATTGGCGCTCTCGAACCTGGCCAGCAAGGGCCAAGTCAGCGCAGCCCACATTCACTTGACCCGGCATTTGGCCATTGAGGGCTCGACCTTGACGGATTTGGCCCAGAGTGCAGGGATGAGTAAGCAAGCCATGGGCGATTTGGTTGACCAGTGTGTCGCTTGGGGTTTGGTAGAGAGGCACAAGGACCCCCGAGATGCCCGAGCAAAGTTGATCCAATTCACGTCCACGGGGTTGGCGTGGCTTGGGGCATTTGAGAGTGCGGTTGCTTTGGTGGAGGCCGAATTTCGTGACGAGGTGGGCGAGCAAGTGGCAACCGTAATTGCCTTAGGTTTGGAGGTTTATGCGCAACCAGCCCGACAAGAAATTCGATGAGTTCTACAATGAATTGAATTCATAAAAAATCTTTGACCGTGCGCATTCTTCTCGCTCTTGATGACCCCGAACTCACCGCAAGTGTGGGGCAAAGTCTGCGCGCCATGGGTGCGGTGATGGATCAAGTCAACAATGCAGAAATGGCCCAGTCTGCCATGGGTACGAACGCCCCCTTTGAGGTGGTTCTTTTGCAAGCCCCTTCCAGCACAAGCCAGGCGCAAGAAAAAATCAAACGCTTCCGCTCTTTAGCGGGCACGAGTGGCTTGATGGTCCTCACGGGCAGTCAAGACGTGATGTTCAAAATATTGGCGTTAGATGCGGGTGCTGATGATGTGATGGCTACACCTTTGGTGATTCAAGAGTTTGAGGCTCGGATGCGCGCTTTGGTGCGGCGCTACACGGGTGCATTGAATACACTCATTCATCACGGACCGCTGAGTTTTGATCAAATCGGACGGGTCGTGCGCATGGGCGAGAAGATGCTTGAGTTATCGGCAAGGGAATTGCGTTTGCTAGAGGTTTTACTCCACCGCAGTGGGCGCATGGTGAGCAAAGATCAGTTGGTGGAGCAACTGTGTCAATGGGGAGAAGAGGTGAGCCCCAATGCGATTGAGGTGTATATCCATCGCTTGAGGAAAAAAGTCGAAGTGGGCCCTATTCGCATTTTGACGGTGAGAGGAATAGGGTATTGTTTGGAAAAGATCAATGCCTCTAACTTGACGCCGGACGCATTAGAGACACAAAGTGTGCCGGATGCGCCCCATTCTCAGGACTCGCATAACTCAAAACTCAAGCCCAAGCCTAAGTCCGAGTCTAAGCTCGAGCCCAACTCCATCACAGCAGTGCTTGAGCCCTGAGAGTGATACACGGTGACGCGAGATCACCAGAGCAAAGGCCCCTGGGGGTCAGGCCTTTTTCATCTCTAAAGTATTGAGTGTGAGCCGCTCAGTGGCAACAGCGCGAGCAATA
Source organism: Limnohabitans sp. (assembly GCA_036821105.1). Lineage (GTDB taxonomy): Bacteria > Pseudomonadota > Gammaproteobacteria > Burkholderiales > Burkholderiaceae_C > Limnohabitans. Next base: position 1,352 of record DAISKH010000089.1, on the reverse strand, counting down.
TCGCTTTGTGCGGCGGTGGCTTGAACGTGAGCCCAAAGGGATGGGAATTGAGTGGGCTCGAACCCCGCCAGCGTACCCCAGCGACACAGTGTCAAGGCATACGCATCCAAGGGCCCTGCATGCGCACCCCCCAGCCAAGGATGACCTGAGCTTACTTGCTGGGCCACCCAAGCGTCTAGTTTTTGCAAGTGTTCCTTGTAGTGATGAGTGGCGTGTGTTTTCAAGTCTTCTTGAACGGCTCGATCGGGTGAGTAATTGTTGGGGCGAAAAACATGGGTAAAGGTAGGGTGAACGGTGTTATTCATCCACGCAAGAGTTTGTATCACTTTCGCACGCTCATAGTGATCCACGGGAAGCAAGTGGGCGCTTGGAAATAGGCCGTCCAAATAAAGCGTGATGGCCAAAATTTGAGTGAGAACTCGATCTCCATGGACCAAGACCGGGACTTGCCCCTCAGGATTGATGGACTTGAACTCAGGAGTTCGATGCTCACCTTTGTGCAACTTGATCAAGATCGGCTCAAAGCTCGCTCCAGCCAACTCGAGTAAACAGTGAGGCACAAAGGAGCATGCGCCAGGTGAAAAATAAAGTGTTAAAGTCATCTAGTGAGTCCTTTTAGGATGGAGTCGATCGAGAGTGAACATAACCCGTGTCCTATGTGGCTTCATTTTCATTAAGGAGCAAGGGCAAAATTAGAGCTTAGCGCGAATTGAACAATCTTTACTCAGGTCGAACACTCACCTCAGAGGCTTGAATCAGATGAATATTGCCGTCAATGTCCAAGAGTAACGCCCCTTGTTCATTGACCCCCATGGCACGTCCATGGCGAGAGTCGGAGAGGTTGACGCTTTTTCCTTTGAGGCAATCAAAACGCTCAAATTCATCCTTAAAAGAGGCAAAACCTGAGGTCTCAAATTGCTTTAAAGTTTGAACCAAGGAGAGAACAATTGAGGCGAGGAGGTTATGTTTTTGAGCACTGCTCGCCAGAGTCAGCCCCATCTCGAAGAGTCCAAGAGGCGGGGGCGAGAGTCTTTGGGAGTCCTCAACGCTTGGAGTCATCAAATTAAGCCCCAGGCCCAACACGCAAAACCTGGCCTTAGCATTGTCCATTAAATGCGTTTGTAAGCTCGTTTGTTCAGGCGCTGAGGGGTCTGTGCGAAGACTTTGTGTCTCAATTAATAAGCCCCCCACTTTGAATGACAAGTCTCCATCAATGGCCCAAATGTCGTTGGGCCATTTCAGACCCAATTGTGGTCTCGAGCCTAAAGCGCGGGGTAAGTGAGCTTCCAAGGCTCTCGCAACCCCCACACCACAGGCCAAGGACAAGCCCATCCAATCCATTGGCGCCAGAC
>DAISKH010000088.1:7738-12547 GCA_036821105.1 Limnohabitans sp. | reverse complement strand
AGATCGAATTGACGGAGACGTGTTTGGCCTGTGCGGCGGGAGCGATAGCTGCCGCGGGAGCAGTCTTTGCAGTCGTTGCAGTTGTTGCAGTTGTTGCAGCCTTTGATGCAACAGTTGGGTTGCTAGTAGCCTTTGCGCTTGAGCCCATGGGGGGTGTGGGGGTGAGGGCGGCGGGACTGGCGGCAGCCTTGGCGGTGTGCTCTGTTTTCATGGGCTCACTTTTTGCCCCAGTGTTTGCGTCCGCTGTGCTCTTAGAGGCGTGAGCTGATGTTGCAGGAGTTGGTGCGGCGCCTTTTGTCAGTGTGTTGTTGGTTGTGGAGGTGGCAGTATTAGTGGCCGGTGTTGCACTCGCAGCTTGAGGGGTCGACGCTAAACTGTAGCCAGCAAAAGTGGTGATGGCCATGGCGGTGATGAAGAGCTTGTTCATGTTAAGTCCTTTAATTTGAATTGCTCCACAATGTGAGGAGTACACCTACAACGGGGGCAAGAAGACATTTGTTGACGAAAATAAACAATTATTTGTGTCAACCTCGACCCTTAAATTCACGTTGATGTTTCCTTCCCAAACTTTGCAATACATCAAATGAATTGATTTTTTATCTGCAATTTCTGATTTGGAGTTGCAAAGCCTCGCCTCGGTAAGGTTAAGATACTTGCCATCGCATTGATCAGGAACGAGCATGATTGAAGAAAATGTGGAGTTCATCTCCAAAGGCTTAAAGCTCCAAGGCGTTGTGGGGCTACCCGATGATTTAAAACCCGGGGAGCAGCGTCCCGCCATGGTGGTGCTCCACGGATTTGGCAGCACAAAGAATGCACAAAACGTTTTGGGCCCCGTGAAGGAGCTCGGAGCGATGGGCTACATCACACTGAGGTTTGATATGCAAGGCTGCGGCGAGAGCGAGGGACGGCGTGGTCACTTGATTTGTCTCGATCAGGTGCAAAACACCAAAGACGCCTGGACGCTTTTGAATGCACACCCCCGAGTTCAAGCCTCACGAGTGGGTTTGATTGGATCAAGCTTTGGTGCAGCTGTAGCCATGTACACCGGAGCCACCGATCCTCGTGTGGCTTTGGTGATTTCCTCTGGTGGTTGGGGACACGGTGAGCGCAAATTCAAAGGCCAACACCACACCAAGGAGGCGTGGAGGAATTTTCGCAACATGCTTCTCAAAGGTCGTCGCCATCACATCAAAACAGGCGAGTCCATGATGGTGGATCGCCATGAGATTGTGCCCATCCCCCATGGTTTGACTCATCAAGTGGTGCATGGCTCATTGCAAAAATTCACCTTTGAGACGGCGCAAAGCATGATGGACTTCAAGGCCGAGGAGGTGATCCATCAACTCGCTCCTCGTCCTTTGCTTCTTTTGCACAGCTCCAATGACTCTGTCACCCCCACCGAGCAGTCGCTGGAGGTGTTCAAGCGAGCTGGGGCGCACGCAGACTTGCATTTGTTTGCCGACACCGATCACTTCATGCTCGCTGAGGGAAACCGACGGGTGTGGCATGTCGTTAAAGATTGGCTTGACTTGCAGTTGCCACTGCATCCCGTAAAAGCATGAAGGGTAGATTCATGAAAGTCGGGGCCATGGAAGTTGGGGTCATGAAAGTGCTTTCGCCGCTTGACTTTGTTTGGCCCTTGGTGATGAGCTTAGTGGTGGGGCTTTACCTGACAAGCGCAAAAGCCGATGACTATCCCAGTCACCCCATCAAAATCGTCGTTCCCTATCCAGCGGGAGGGGTGACCGATCTGGTTGCCCGTGCCGTGGGTGCCAAAATGAGCGAGCAGTTTGCTCAGCCCGTGATTGTGGAAAATCAGCCCGCTGCTGGCGGTGTGGTGGGCACCAACGCCATGGCCAAGGCACCGGCCGATGGTTACACCTTGCTTTGCGCCTTTGATAGTTTTGCGACCAATCCCTTTATGTATAAAACCGTGCAGCACGACCCCCTCAAGGACTTTGCACCCATCTCTTTGATGGTCAAAAGCCCGCAGGTGTTGGTGGTCTACCCGGGCACGGGCATTAAAAATATGGCGGATCTTTTGCGCGTGGCCAAAGAGCAAGGCGAGCGCTTTGCCTTTGCCACTCCGGGAGCCGGGACTTCGAGTCGACTCTCCACTGAGCTTTTAAAGCAGTATGGAGCCCTAGACTCGACCATCGTCTCTTATAAGGGGGGCAGCCAAGCCATCACCGATTTGATGGGTGGACAAGTGAGTGCCATGATCGTCTCAGCGAATTTGGTGATGACCCATATTCAAAGCGGACGCCTTCGCGCTGTGGGCGTCTCCACCTTAAAGCCCATTCATCTGCTGCCCGAGGTGGCTCCGATTGCGAAAACCTTTGCTGGCTTTGAGGCCCAGTCATGGTCCGGCATGTTGGTGCCCACAGGCACGCCTCGACCTATCATCGATAAGCTCAATGTGGCCATCAACAAAGCCCTGGCGTCACCAGACTTAAGAGATAAGTTTTCGTCTCAAGGAGCAGAAATTTTGGGCACCACACCTGAAGAGTTCGCGCAGTGGATGCAAAAAGAGTCCAGCAAATGGAGCGCTGTGATTAAGCAGCGTAACATCCATCTGGAGTAAAGCAATCGTCAAGCTTTTTTGAATAAATTCAATAAAAGAGGTGCGATCAACTCCGGCGCTTGTATGGGGCTATAGTGGCGCACATTTTTCAAGACATTCAAATCGGCTTGGGGTAGCAAGGAGGCCAACTCTTGGGCCATGCTCACGGGTGTAGCGTAATCTTCCTCACCCACCACAATCGTGCACGGACCTTTGTAGTGTTGGATCAGGGCGCGCTCATCTGAGGCGCCCAACATGCGACAAGTCTCCAAATAGGCACTGGGTGTGTTGGCCACAAACACCTTTAAACACTCTTCGACCACGTCGGTGTGGGTTTGTGAGAACTGGGTACTAAACCACCGCTCGACTTGGAAGTCTCTCAAAGAGGCCAGCCCCTTGGTGTAGCCTTGCTGGCCGCGTTTCTCCCAGGCCTCTTTTGCGTCCTCGCCGTAGCAAGCTGTCGTATCAATCAGGCCCAAGGATTTCACACGCTCGGGGTGCCGACCCGTAAAGGCCATGGAGACGGTGCCGCCCATGGAGCAACCCACCAAATGCACTTGAGGCATTTGTAAATGATCTAAAGCCGCCAACACGTCTTTGGCAAAGAGCTCCGTGGTGTAGGGACCAGCTGGATGGTCCGATGCGCCGTGCCCGCGAAGATCCAGGCCCCAAATGGGCGCGTCAATGTCTAAGTGCTCCACCAGTCTCACCCACATGCTCGCTTGCATGGCCAAGGCGTGTAAAAAAAGGATGGGCGTGGCGGCAGCGGAGCCACTCTTTAAGCACTGCACTTGAATGCGGGTGCCGTCAAAGGATGTTATGGAGTGAGGGGTTGAGGTGTTCATATCGCGTGAGGTGTGGTCTGGCTTAAAAGCTCTGAGGTTTTGAGGCCCTCATGCACACAGGCTCCTAAGCTCAGAGGGTTGAGGATTTTTGGCCTCCAGTATAGTCTGACTACAAAGGGTATTAGCCTCATCAAATCAGTCTCAGCAGGTCAATGCAAAGTGAGTCTGGAAGTCGTAAAATGTGAGTAAAAGCTGGGTGAACTTTTTATGGGTGAAATTAAAAGCCCTGCACCTGGATGACTACAACGCAAAGAAAGCGCCTCGCCATGACCACTGTCTCACTCACCGTCAACGGACATCTTCAATCCCATGAGGTGGAGTCTCGAACTTTGTTGGTTGAATTCTTACGAGATCATTGCCGTTTGACCGGGACCCATGTCGGGTGTGATACCAGTCAGTGCGGTTGCTGCACCGTGATTGTGAACGGCGACTCCATCAAAGCGTGTACCGTCTTGGCCGTTCAACTCGAAGGCGCACACGTCACCACCGTTGAGGGCTTGGCGCATGGGGATTTTGAAGGGGGATTGCACCCTGTACAAAAGGCGTTCACCCAATGTCATGCGCTCCAGTGCGGGTTTTGTACCCCAGGCATGATCATGTCTAGCGTGGACTTGATTGCCAAAAACCCCAATCCCACTAAAGAAGAGATTGCCCAAGGTTTGGAAGGTAACTTGTGCCGATGCACGGGCTACATCAATATCGTGGAGGCTGTGCATGAAGCCGCCCAAGCCATGCGTTCTGGGAGTGGAGCATGAACACGACCAAAGCTACACTTTTGTCGGGGACTCATTTCTCGCGTGCCGAGGACCTGAGCTTAATCCAAGGTCAGGGTCAATTTACCGCTGACCACAGTTATCCTGGTGAGTTGCACCTCTTTGTGATTCGAAGCCAGTATCCCTATGCCCGGATCACCCACATGGATTTGAGCCAGGTTGAGTCGGCTCCCGGAGTGCGGTGGGTGATGACGGCCAAGGACATCGAGGCCCACGGCGGCAAAGATCTCCCTAGCGCACCTCCTGTGATGACCACGAGTGGCAAACTCCAAGAACTCAACAAAATGCCTGTTTTGGCGCGTGAGTGGGTGCGTTTTGTGGGGCAGCCCATTGCTTTTGTTGTGGCCCAGACTTACCATCAAGCACAAGACGCTGCTGAGCTCGCGCAAATCGAATTTGAAGAGCATGCGGCTTGTCCAAATGCCGATGCAGCCAAGCTTCCCGGTGCCTCTCAATTGCATACCAACGCCCCAGGCAATGTTTCCGCTGATTTCCAATCGGGAGACCTGGCAAGCGTGGAGGCTCATTTTGCCAGAGCACGGTACGTGAGCCATTTGACCATCAAGAGCCAACGCCTCTTTGGCGTTCCCATGGAGCCGCCCACATCTTGGGTAATGATATCGAC
>DAISKH010000088.1:0-7728 GCA_036821105.1 Limnohabitans sp. | reverse complement strand
CACACGCCCTCCCAAGGTCTATTGAGCATGCAGGCTTATTTGGCCCAGTGCTCGGGTGTCCCTGAGAGCGAGGTCGATATCATTACCCAAGATGTGGGCGGCTCCTTTGGTCTTCGAACCGGTGCTTACAGCGAGCACGTGGGCGTGGTGATTGCATCTCGCGTGCTGGGCCAAGCGGTCAAATGGGTGGGCACTCGCTCTGAGGTGTTCCTCAGTGACTGGCATGCCCGAGCCCTGACTCTGAATGGATCGATCGCGTTGGATGCTGAGGGCCATATTTTGGCAATTCGATTTGAAGACCGAGTCGATGTCGGGGCTTACAACTGCTACATGAGCTCCTTCATTGGTTCACGCAATTTGTCAGTCACCATGGGCGGTGTTTACCGAGTGCCCGCTTTGTACATGCACAGCGAGATGGTCTACTCCAACACCACCCCGACCTCGGCTTATCGCGGTGCGGGTCGTCCAGACATTGCCTACTCCATTGAGCGTTTATTTGATTTTGCCTGCCATGAGCACGGGTTCGATCCGGTTGCTACGCGCAGAAAAAATTTCATCCCCGTGGCTGACTTCCCCTACAAAACTGCCAATGGGACAACCTACGACTTGTGTGACTTCGATCAGGTGATGACCTTGGCGTTGAAGATGGCTGACCATGCGCACTTTGCTGAGCGTAAGGCTGCAGCGGCTCGAGAAGGCAAGGTTCGCGGCTTGGGCATCTCAACCTATGTCGAAGCCTCAGGTGCGGGCACAGCTCAAATGGACCAAGTGAGTGGCCAAATGAGCGCAGACGGTGTGTTGACGATTGAGGGCGTCACCGGTCCCTCGGGACAAGGGCATCAAACGTCGTTTGCCAAAATTGTGCACACTGAGCTTGGGATGGAGGAGAAAGACATCCGTTACGGCTCAGCCAAGACAGGAACTTCTTTGCAAGGTAACGGCACGGGCGGCTCTCGCAGTTTGTATGGCGCGGGCTCAGCCATCAAGAATATGTGCGCTCAATTCAAAGTAAAACTTACCGCTCTTTTGGCCGAGCAATGGGCGTGCAGCCCAGAGGCGATCAAGTTTGAGCATGGTGTTTGGACATTGAAGGGGGAGGGTGGTGCATCGGGTGCATCTGGTGCAACTGGTGCAACTCCCTCGCACTCCTTGAGCACCACTCAAGTGTTGGCTCTACTGACACCGTCTGTTCGCCAGAGTTTGCATGCAACGGGTGAGGCCAAGTCGGGCTCCACCTTCCCCAATGGCTGCCATGTGGTGGAGATTGAAATCGACCCCGAGACGGGCGAGACCACCATAGTCAATTACACCGCAGTTGATGAGCTCGGACGCGTCATCTCTCCCCATTTGGTTCGTGGCCAAGTCCATGGCGGTGTGGTGCAAGGACTCGGTCAAGCCTTTATGGAGCAAGTCATCTATGACGAGCAAGGGCAATTGATCACAGGCTCCTTCATGGACTACGCCATGCCAAGAGCTGGGGACCTCAAAGCCTTGAACAACGCAACCGTGGAGTTGGGCACTGAGCTCAATTTATTGGGTGCCAAGGGCGTGGGTGAGTCCGGTTGTACGGGATCTTTGCCAGCGGTGGCGAACGCCATGATGGATGCCTTACGGCCCTATGGGGTTGACCGCATGGACATGCCCTTCACACCAGAGAAGGTCTGGCGTGCTTTGAAAGCGCGGGTGTGATGCGAGTGCTCTTAATCCCTCCCGCTTGACTCTCGTTTGAACTCACATTGAACCGCCCCACAACACACTCATGCAATACAAGACTCGTCGTTATTTTGCTTGGATTTTGTCGGTCTATTTCTTTGCTATTGGGGTGCTGTGCCTGAACTGGGTATTGCCCGCCAACGGTAAACCTACAGCGGTTCATTTCATGGTGAGTGGGGCTTGTCTGGTCGCCGGTGTGGTGAGCTTTTTGATTGGATTGAAACCCGTCATTGTGGTGATGGACCGCATCAAGAAATGAGCCTCTTGATGGCGAGTATGAAGCGCTTTGAGAGTTCCAAACATTTAAAATATTTCTAACATTTCTAACATTTCATACTTCCCATGCGCTTATTGTGGTCTCATGCCTTTCTCGCACTTTTGTGTTTAATCGCCTCAAAGGCATGGGCCATTGACGTCTACACTCCCAGCAACAATCAACTCGCTGTGGCTCAAGTGAGTGTGGGCTCGAGCATTTATAGCAACGTGGTGGTCACCGTGGGAGGTGTGGTGAGCTTTGGGGCCATGCCCGCCATGGGGAGCATCGATAGCTACAATCCACAAACCCAGCAATTGACCATTCCCACAGTGATTGTGGGCAATTTGACCTTCAATAATGTGGTGGTCACCGTGGCTAGCGTTGTCTCAGTGGGAGCCTCGACTCCCTCAATGGGCACAAAAGTATTGCTCTCGGAAATAGCACCACCGGTGGGCCCCGTTGTGGTGGGTAAAAAAATCGTGAGTAATGCAGATGATGTGAATTTGATCACCCACACTCAGGCCTTGGCTATTGGTGAGTCCCCCATTCCTGATGAGCATCCGACATATCTGCGCTACAGCGACGGCAGTGTGAAGTTTTGGATCCAGGGGGGAGGTGGAACTTCTATTTTTACAACCACTGACTTCACCACCTTAACGCCTAGCCCCAACCCCCTTAAAGCCACTCCAGTCTTGGGTCCAAGTAACCCGTTGGGTTCTGCCTTCGATGCAGATTATGCGGGAGGCTCATCTATTTTTACTGCCCGCAATGGCACAGACTTGTTACTTCTCTATCACGCCGAGAATCATTATGGTGTGATCGAAAATGCCACCAATGGCATCACCTTTTATGCCTCCATTGGCTTGGCGAGGTCATCCGATGGGGGAGTGACGTGGAGTCGATCAGGCCCCATCATCACTGGACGCGAAGCCATGGGGCCATATCCCGGCAAGAATATGGGGGGGGTGGGAGCGGCCAACCCCTCTGCGCTCATCACGGGGGGGTATATCTATGTTGTCTTCGCCGATGAGGCCAGTAAAACAGGTCCCTATAACGGCATTGGTGTGACTTGTATTGCCAGAGCGCCGATTTCCTCCGATGGCGCGGTGGGGTCTTGGATGAAATACTATAACGGCTCATTTAGCGAGAGTGGCTTGGGTGGGCAGTGCAGCAAGATCGTCCCAACCCCTAAAACTTCAACGGGCAACAACTTTACCAACAACCCAGACCTGAGTTTCAATGACGCATTGAACGCTTATGTGTTGGTATTCGAGAGTGATGATGGCATGTATTACTCCACCTCGTCGGATTTGATGAATTGGGCCAACCCCATCCAATTCATGAAGTTTGACGTGACCAACCAGTTGGCCTTGAACACTGTGGGTGCCTCTTACCACTATTACCCCTTGTTACTCTCTCCCAACTACCCGTCCGAGCAACTCACGGGCAGCAGTGGTTACCTCTATTACGCATCAGGGGTTTTGGATGCCAAGCAAGGGCAAAGTGTCCATTCACTTTGGCGTCGTTCTTGGAGTGTTCAGTGACTCTTTGCTCAAGAGGGGTGGGTCGGCGCTTATTCTGACATTTAAGGACCTCGAGGCACAATTTCCTAGACTAAGGGATAATGCGAGTCTTGGCCAGTCGAATTTGACGCAAAATAGACAGCCACCTTGCCCATGCAGGTGTCCCACCTTTTTTGGGGGAACGCATGGTCCATTGTTTCATCACTGGAGACATTCCCATGCCTGGTTTACTACCCCACATCGATCCTGACGGTTTACTCGAGTTCTCGGTTGTTTATACCGACCGAGCCTTGAACCACATGTCCAAAAAGTTCCAAGGAGCGATGAAAGACATCTCTGGCATTTTGAAAGACGTCTACCAAGCGCACAGCACGGTGCTGGTGCCCGGAAGTGGCACATTTGGTATGGAGGCCGTGGCCCGTCAATTCGCTACCGACAAGAAAGTTTTGGTCATTCGAAACGGTTGGTTCAGCTATCGCTGGACACAAATTTTTGAGATGGGCCACATACCCGCTCAGTCCACAGTGCTCAAAGCGCGCCGCGTGACCTCTAGCTCCCAGTCGCCTTGGACGCCATGTCCTGTGCAAGAGGTGGTGAAGACCATCTTGGAGCAACGCCCGGATGTGGTGTTTGCACCTCACGTGGAGACTTCGGCGGGGATGATTTTGCCCGACGACTACATTGCCCAAGTCACCCAAGCGGTGCACGAAGTGGGTGGTCTTTTTGTGCTTGACTGCGTGGCCTCGGGTGCCATGTGGGTGGACATGAAGGCCACAGGAGTGGATGTGCTCATCTCAGCCCCACAAAAGGGCTGGAGTGGCTCACCGTGCTGTGCCATGGTGATGCTCAGTGAGCGCGCCCGTCATGCGATTGATTCAACGAGCAGCAGCAGTTTTGCGTGTGACCTCAAGAAGTGGCTCCAAATCATGGAGACCTATGAGTCCGGGGGTCATGCTTATCACACAACGCTTCCCACCGACGCGTTGATGCGTTTGAGAGACGTCATGCAAGAAACTCGCGACTACGGTTTTGCCAAGGTGAAGGCCGAGCAAGTGGAGCTGGGGACAGCGGTGCGCGCTTTGCTTGAGTCTCGTGGCATTGTGAGTGTAGCTGCTGATGGCTTTAAGGCCCCTGGCGTGGTGGTGAGTTACACGACCGATGCGGATATTCAAAATAGCAAAAAGTTCCTCAGCTTGGGTCTTCAAACAGCAGCGGGAGTGCCCCTACAGTGTGATGAGCCCGCGGACTTCATGACCTTTCGCATCGGACTCTTTGGTCTAGAGAAACTGCACAACGTGCCCCGCAGTGTTGAGCACTTGGCCCATGCGCTTGATCAATTGGGAATCAAGGAAGTCGCCCACGCTGCGGCGTGAGCCCCATCCCCAGACCCATTGAGCTGGGGAGACGAAAAGCTGGCATCCCATGAAAGTGGGGCCGGTTTTTTTTTGAATGTTTGATTTGTTGGTGGCTCCTCAGACGTCAGTTAGTCGGCAGTTAGTTGTCAGTTAATTGTCCGTTAATCCTCAGTTGTTGGTGAGTTTTTGATAGATTGTTTTTTCTTTTCATTTCTTTTTTTCTTTCTTTTTCATTGATCGGAGGCATCAGGTATGCAAACAGCACAAATTCGTCGCGTGGTCACAGGCCATGATGAGCACGGTAAAGCGGTTGTCAAAATTGATGAGGTGTGTAAGCACTTCAAAGAAGGACGCCCCAATGGTTTTGTTTGCAATATATGGACCACTGATACGGCACCCGCGGACAACACCACCGATAAAGATTACGGTATGCGCGAGGGCAAGTTCACCTTCATCGAGAATGGCTCCGTTTTTCGTATCCTAGACTTCAAGCCCGGCGTTGCTTACCGCATGCACAGAACGGACTCGGTGGACTACATTGTGGTGATGTCGGGTGAGATCGACATGGAGCTTGACGACGGCGTGGAAGTTCACCTCAAGGCCGGTGACGTGATGGTGCAGCGTGGCACCATTCACAACTGGGTGAACCGTGGGACCGAAGCCTGCGTCATGGCGGTGATCTTAATTCATGCGCACTCGGCCGAGGCGGGTGGGCAAGTGCTCAAACCAGCGGGTTAAACGCCATTTTGGCTAAAACTTGAGGCAAAAAAGTCTCTCTTCAAAGTCTAGGACAGGGTTATTCACCCAGGTCACTTGATGCGCATTGAGTGACCCTTCAAATGGCATGCTATTCGCTTTTTGCATCATCTATGCGCTCACTCGCAGGCTGTTTTTTTTTGAGTCACTGTTGGACACTCATTGAGTTTATTGCTCATCCTGGGGTCGCTCTGTAGGGTGTCCGAAGCGCTTACCCTTGATTTGAGTCAATGATGCCGATGGGCCTCATAACTGATTTGTGAAGTACCTATAGAGCACCCATTGCTGGCTCAGCCCAGCGTTGGTAAGCCCACAGAGCAAGGTACGCCCCCAAGCATAGCCAAATCAGCACAATTGCCATGAGCCCTACAACTGAGACAGGGCGCTTTTGCTGTTGCGCGGCCCAATCATCGGCCTTTTGTTGACACTCTTGTAAGACCACTTGAGGGCACAGTTTCATGGCAAGCCAAATGAGAACAGGCAACAAGATCACATCGTCCAAGTAGCCCAAGATCGGAATGAAATCGGGGATCAAATCGATGGGGCTCAGTGCATAAGCCACCGCTACAAAGGCAATGAACTTGACCAAAATGGGGGTGTCTGGGTGGCGAATGGCAAACCACAAGACCATGGTGTTGCGTTTGATGGCGCGTGCCCAGTTGCGCATTGAGTTTAAGACAGACATGCAACGATTTTAGTCAAAGTCTTGCCACTGAGCTGTAACCCAAATTTGGGGTACAACCGACGCCAAAGACCTAGGCCATGGCCAGCTCATTCTTCCTTTGCGCCCAACCCGTCAGTTTGAACTCCATCAAAGCAAAAAGCGCATAAAGCACAACTCCCATGATGGCCAGTAAGAATAGCCCCGCAAAAACCAGTGGCACATCAAAGTTGCCACTGGCAATCATCATCACGTTTCCGATGCCCTTGTTGGCCGCCACGGTCTCAGATAGCACTGTGCCCACAAAGGACAAGGTGACGGCGATTTTCATGGAGGCGAACAAATAGGGCAGAGTCCTTGGAAGACCCACATTCAAGAGTAAATCCCAACGGCTGGCTCCCAAGACCTTGAAGACATCCTCTAGCTCAGGCTCGGTTGAGGCAAGCCCTGTGGCCACATTCACCACCACAGGAAAAACGCTGATCACCGCTGAGGTCAAAATCGCTGGCACCGTACCTGAGCCAAACCAGACCACAAAGATGGGTACCACGGCGACCTTGGGGATGCAAGAAAATCCAACCAGTAAAGGGTAGGCCACATCGTAGGCCAATTTGGATGAGCCAATTATTGCGCCAAGCGCAATGCCCGCGACGACGCCTGCCACGAACCCCACCAAGGTCGTGTAGAGTGTTTGTGTGGCGTGAGGCAATAACAGCGGGAACTTGATCCACAAGACCTGAGCGATTTCGCTGGGTCTGGGGAGCACCAAGCTCGAGACATGAAACCCCAAGCAAGCCACTTCCCAAAGTAAAAAGAAGCCCAAGGTGGCCAGAGCGCTCAAACTCAATTGGCGCACTTGCTCAGGGCTTATGACCACGCTGAGTGAGTTTTTCATGATGGGATGACCTCGACGTTGGCATGCGTGATGGTGGAGCGCAACTCTTGAATCAGTTCACTGAACTCCGGTGCATAACTCATGTCGATCGTGCGTGGTCGGGCAAAGCCTACACTGCGGTCCTCCAAAATACGCCCCGGGCGACTGGTCATCACACAAATGCGATTGGCCAAATAAGCGGACTCTCGCAAGTCATGCGTCACCAGTAGCACCGTGGGTTTACTTTTAAGCCAAAGATTTTGCAAAATACTCCAAAGCTCTTCTCGGGTAAATTGATCAAGAGCACCAAAAGGCTCGTCGAGCAACAAGATCTGAGGTTCATGGATCAGTGCGCGGCAAAGAGAAGCGCGTTGCAGCATGCCGCCCGAGAGTTGCCATGGTTTTTTCTGGGCAAAACCTTTGAGCCCGACCTGCGCTAACAAGTCCTCGGCCCGATCGCGGTACTCTGTGTGTTTTTTAGTGCGGTAGTATTCACGGTAAGGGGTGACGATTTTGAGGGGCACCATCACATTGTCGAGGACGCTGAGCCAAGGTAACATGGTTGGATTTTGAAACGCCAAGCCTACACG
>DAISKH010000087.1:11314-12560 GCA_036821105.1 Limnohabitans sp. | reverse complement strand
CCCCCAAATAATGAGGCGTAAACAGGCTTGACCACGGGATGGTTGAGCTCTTTGATCCAACTCGATGTTTCTTGGCGCATGACTTTGGCGACATCGGCTGGATCCATCGCCACCCAACCTCGGTGGGGTAAATAAACCTCACTTCGGCAGTGTTGTGCTCCACTCAAATTGGCGGGGTTGCCCGAGAGCTCTTTGTATGAAAAATGAGAAGGCACCAAGCGAAGGCCATAAACGTCCCGAGCGGGCAAGCCCAGTGAGCGACAAAGACCGACAAACACCGCATTGATATCCGCGCATTTCCCGCCCAAGTTGCCAGTCTCAAGCATGGTTTTGATGTCCCCCTCACCACACCCCAGCACCTTGGGTTCGCGGTAAGTGTTCTTCACCACCCAGTCATACAAAGCGCGAACCTTCTCCTCAGGGGAGTGAGCACCGCGGGTGGCTTCTTGAGCCGTGGTTTTGACAATCCCATCGGTGGGCAACCAACGTGTGGCTCGGGTGTAGTAAGCCAAGGTGGATGGCGCCTCAGGGGTGAAGTAAAGCCCTTGGCCGGGAGCCACTTTGGCATCTTTAATATCGGCCCATTGGGTTTGTCGATTCTTGGTTCTCACGCGCGTGGTCACTTGCACGAAGGCGCTGTCCACACTGGCATCAAAGGTGGTGCTTAAAATTTTGGCACCCTCTTGGTGAACATTGCCCATTTCACTGCGCCCGTTGCTTTGAAATTCATGGCCCAAGGTCTCTTGCCAAGGCGTTTGAAGACTGGGTAGAGGCAACCACACCCGAGTGGCCCCTTTACGGTCTTGGATGTCTACACGGGTCGTGACATCAAAGGTACGCCAATCGGCGACCACGGGCGCAAATAATCGTGTCTCAGTGGCACTGCTTGGTGTAGAGACTGCGGGAGGGTTAGAGGTCTGGGCCCAGCTGGCCAAGCCGCTGGAAGAAAGAACACCCAAGACACCGCCATGCATGGCGTGTTTGAGCATCGCTCGACGCTGTTGGATCATAAAAACTCCAAGATTTTTGAGGTGAAACCCGTCGGCACATAAGAGACTTAGGCTCCTTGAGTCAATAACACTCAAAAGGCCAACGTCAATGCCCCGAAGGCGGGTTGTTGATGCAAAAGGTTGCATCAATCAGCACTGATTATCCTCTGTGATCAAGGAAGAAGCGACCCGAATGGTTAGAAAAATCTCAAATGAGAGGTCAAAGCTAAGTTTTGGCTTAATTAGCGATTGACTAG
>DAISKH010000087.1:0-11214 GCA_036821105.1 Limnohabitans sp. | reverse complement strand
TAGCGATTGACTAGGGATTGACTAGAGATTGATTAAGTATTGATCAGGCATTAATTAGGGCTTACTCAGCGCATCAATCCACTGGTGTGCCTCATCAGAGGTCCAGTCGACAGGGCCCTCGATTTTCCAGCGCGCCTGCCCCTTGGTGTCAATCAAAATGGTGGTGGGATACACGCTCACGCCAAATCGCTTGGCCACCTGTGCATCGGGGTCTTGGAGGATCTTGAGGTGCAGATTTCTCTGCGCCAAAAACCGCTCAGCCCGGTCACTATTTTCTCGAACATCAATGGCCAGAACCTGCAAATGACCCTCCCCTTCCCAATCGGCCAAGGTGTCCAAGGAGGGCATCTCAAGCTTGCAAGGCTCACACCAAGTTGCCCAAAAATTGAGCAGCACCGGTAAGCCCTTGGCAACAGATGATGACGAATTTGCACTCCCCTTGGCCTCCAAGCTCGGAGTGAGCAGTCGTTGTGGCCAAGGCGTTTTGCGAAACTGGGCATGAAGTAACTCTGAGCCTAGGAAAAGCACCAGCAAGAAAAGCTTGGGTAAAGTTCGGCGCCAAGCGCGAGAGAAAAAACTGAGCACTTGAAAAAAACTCAGCTCACCACCGCTTCATCGCTTCGGCTCTCACCCTTGGTGTCGGTCCATGTCACAGCGATTTTGTCGCCTGGTTTGCCGCCTTTGATGAAGAATTGCAAATAAGGGTTTTTGGACACACCAGGCCCCCACTGCGCCGTCATCACCACTTTGCCGTTCCAAGTGGCTTGTACGTCTTGGATGTGCCAAGCGGGGATGGTTTTACCATTGGCGTCTTTGCGTTGGCCAGACTCCATCTCATGGTTCATCAAAATTCTGACCGTCGTTTGTCCAGCGCCACTTTGGGCTTTAATGCGCATTGGCTCTGTCATGATTGAGCTCCAGATAAATGTTGGAATTGTCTAAAAAAAGTTACCCGAGTTTGTGGTTCCATGAGAGGTTATCCCTTAACCACCACAACCACCGAGGGTCACTTTGACTTCCTTTTTAGCCATATAAGCTTGTGAGTCACTGCCCACGGCCACAGCATAGACCATGGAAGTTTGTCCCATCTTGCAACGCGCAGAAAAATTGGCCAAAACATCTTCGCTCACGTTGAAGACCGCCACCAAGGGTGCAGGATTTTTCTCGACCAAAAAGATGATGCGCTTGATGCCTGGCAATGCACAAGACGCACTGATGGGAACCACCGCACCGTTTTCAGCAATGTCTGGGGCCAAAAACACCACATCGCTACTCTCCTTGGGAGTTGCCACCCCAAGAGCTTTGAGTGCGTCTTGCCACGTCTTGGACTCAAAGGCGGCTTTGTCATAGGCCTGTGCCTCTTGCCACACCAAAGACGACATCGTCCCCATGGCGCCAAGGGCCAAGCCTGTTTTCAATGCTTGTCTGCGTTTATTCATAAATGCCTCAAAATAATTCAAGCCTAAGTTCACCCCATTGGGATGGGTCTGGACCCCAAGGATCCCCTCAAAGATCTATTATCCCACTGCAAGGTGTTTTGCAACTGCAGTGGGCTTAGAACGGGTGGCTAGCGAGAAGCTTCTATCGGCTTGGCCAGGACCTAGGCTCTCATGAGTAAAGAGAAGAGTAATTGACAAACTAAGGCGTAGAGAGATTCACCATGACTTTTATAAAATCTACCAAGGCAGACAAGAGTTGCTGAAAAAAGGGACTCAAAGCCTCAAATACCGCCTAAACTGCTTAAATAGCCGAGATTGACTGTAACCATCAAAGATCCACCCCCAACTCCCACTCTAAGCCCATGAACAAAAGAGACTTCAACCAAGCCATGGCAAGTATGGGGCTACTGAGTGCCTTGGGTCTTGTTACGAACCCTGCAAAAGCTCAAAGCCTCACCCCCGCCACTGCTTGGCCCAAGAGCACCAATTTATCCAAAGCCCATGTGGTGGTGGTGGGTGCGGGGTTTGCGGGGTGCACCGTTGCAAAAAACTTGCGCCAACTCTCTCAAAACACCTTGCAAGTCACTTTGGTAGAGCCCAATTCTAATTTTTTGATGTTGGCACTCTCGAATTTGGTACTCGGTGGCTCAGAGCCCTTCTCTCACTTTACCCAAGACTTGGCACCCATGGTCAAAGCCCATGGTATTGATTGGATAAAAGACCGTGCAGTGGGACTGTTGCCCCACAAAAAAACACTCCAACTCGCGAACTCCTCGCCCCTCACCTACGACAAATTGGTACTCTGCCCAGGTGTAGAACTTGTCCTTGACGCTATTGAGGGCCTAGGTGAAGCCAAACAATCGGCCAGTGTCGTGCAAGCTTGGGGCAATGACTCAGAGCTCAATATTTTGAAGCGCCAACTCCTTGAGATGCCTGATGGAGGCACCTTTGCCATTTGCATCCCCCCCTCACCTTACAAGTGCCCGCCTGGGCCGTATGAGCGGGCCAGTCAAGTGGCTCATTATTTCTCAAAGTTCAAGCCCCAGGCCCGTGTATTGGTGCTTGATGCCAATCAAGATATTTTGTCCAATGCGGCGCTCTTTAAACGCCATTGGGCCCAAAACTACCCTAAAAACATCGAATACCGCCCAGATCATTTGGTCACTGGTGTTGACCCCCAAAGCCTCACCTTGAGTTTTGAGGTGCAAGACGATCTGAGAGTCCAAGTGGCTAATATCCTCCCGCCCATGCGAGCCCAAAGTATCGCAAGACAAGCGGGCATGGCCAATGTGAATGAAAAATGGTGTGAAGTGAATTTTTTAAACTTCGAGAGCCGTTTGCAAAAAGACATTCACATCCTAGGCGATGCAATTCAAGGGGCTCCACTGATGCCCAAATCTGGTCACATGGCGCACTCACAGGGTCTGGTTTTGGCTAAAGCCCTTGTGGCCGAGTTGAGCCTTCAAGAGCCCGACCCCCATGCTCAATTGAGTAACTTTTGCTACAGCTTTCTTGACGACCTGTCGGCACTGCACCTGGAGTCCTTGCACCGTTATGACCCTTCCAGCCAGACTTACCAGTTGATCCCCGGTAGCAACAAGCCCTCTCCTTCACCCAGTGCGGACCAAGGCCAAGCCGCTTGGAAGTGGGCAACTCAAATGTGGAACGATTTGCTAACCTAAAGTAACTCAATCTAATAAATTAACTAAATCAACTAGAGCAAGGTTTACTCAACTAAAACCCAAGGCGGATAAAGAATTTGGTGGGCTGGGCCACCAATAAACCCATGAGGTCAACCTTTACCTGAACTTGCCGTTTCCCCTTTGAGCTCATGCAACAACTGAGATACCTCAAGGTGCAGTGCTTTGGCCAATGCACGGCGATCGTTCTGACCAGTCTCTTTGGGTAAGCCCCAGAGAATTTGAGCCACAAAGCGCTCTAGCCCTAGGATTGCCCAAATCGAGGCGACCAGCGTTTGGTCTCCCACAAAGCATGGGACACGGGTGAGCTCGCGCGTATTTTCAATGCGGTAGACCAAGGCGAGGGCCTGCACACGGGCCCCACTTTGTAAGGGCGCTTGTAACAAGTTGGCGTGAAAGGTCAACACCTCTTCACCCGTGCTGGTGGTGCCCTCTGGGAAAATCATCACCACATCTTGGTCACTCAAGGCCTGGGCCAAGCGCTCCACCATCCGGCTCACATCTCTCCTTGACGAACGCTCAATGAAAAGTGTTCGACAAGCCCTGGCGTATCGCCCCACCAAGGGCCAAGAGGCCACCTCGGACTTGGAGACAAAGCGCACGGGCGCAAGTGCCAAAAAGACCAAAATGTCCAACCATGACAGGTGATTGGAGACCAACATGAGAGGGCCTTGCACTGTCAAGCCAGCATTGCCCTCGCCGTCTTGATTGCTCTCGCCATTTATCTCAATCTCAATGCCCAAGACCGCCAAGGCACGCCTAGCCCAGTGCTGCACCGCTTGAGCGCGCTGGGTCTCGCTCCAGCGTGGGAACTTCCATCGCACCTCGATATAGCCGTCAATGAGCAATGCAATCAATGCCCCAAGCTTGATGAGCCTGGATGCCTGTAGACGAAGGGTCCCCACTTTAGTGGCGAGAAAAAACACATCGGCCTTGAACCCAAGTCGAGCGCACCCGTCCTGTCATGGCCGAGCCATTCATCTCGAAATCAAAGGGCGTGTGTTTGCCTTGGCTGATGAGAGCGTGAGGGTTAACTTGCCAGACGTCATGGGGATCAAATAAACAAAAATCTGCCGCCTCACCTACAGCCAAGCGCCCAAGGTGAGGATGAGCACCTGAGCCTGAGCCAGCGCTCAAGCCCTGAGACAAAATTCCACCCGGTGTTGCCGTGACTACTCTGAGCCCATCCACGACACTGAGCCCCATCTCCAATATCCATTTAAGTGTCAAACTGAGGAGCAACTCCACCCCACTCGCTCCTGGCTCAGCCTGGGCAAAGGGGAGTACCTTCATATCGCCAGCAACTGGGTTGTGGTCAGAGACCAAGGCATCAATCACACCACTGGCCAAAGCTTCTCGTAAAGCCTCACGGTCACGTGCTTGTCGAAGAGGTGGGATAAGCCTGGCGCGTGAATCAAAGTAACCAATGTCGACTTCACTCAAATGCAGAGAATTCATGCTCACATCACACGTGATTGACAATCCTTCCTCTTTGGCTCGTCTTACCAATTCAACCCCAGCGGCCGAGGACAATCGAGACAGATGCACGCGGGCACCCGAACTTCTCATCAAGGCCAAAATGGTCTCGATGGCAATCGTCTCAGAGGCAACCGGGACACTGGACAAGCCCATCCGCAGTGCCAAAGGACCACTCGCTGCCACACCGCGACTCAAGTAAGGGTCTTGGGCGTGCAAGTGAACGGCGTAGCCAAAAGTACTGGCGTAGCTCAATGCGCGCTGCAGCACATGGGTATCGGCCAAACACACCTCGGCTTGCCCAAACCCAACGCAACCCGCTTGGGTCAAAGCGCCCATCTCTGTCAAAGTCTCACCTTGCAGGCCTTTAGTAAGTGCTCCCAAGGGGAAGAGCCGGGCCAAGCTCAATTGATGCGCTCGGTGACGAAGCATCTCCACCAGGCCCGATTCATCCAAAACCGGGTCCGTATCAGGGGGGCAAACCAAGCTCGTCACGCCACCAGCCACTGCCGCTTGAAGCTCTGAGACGAGCATACCCTCGTGCTCAAAACCGGGCTCCTTCACGCGGGCGCATAAGTCCACCAAGCCAGGCAGGAGCCACAAGCCTTGGGCATCGATCGTTTGATCAACGTCTGTTTGGGTCAGCCACTCAGTGGCATTAGCACCCAAGTGCAAGATGCGACCGGCTTGGATGGCCAAATCGGCAATGTTATCCAAGCCAGAGTAGGGGTCAATTACCCGTGCATTGGTGATGAGGGTGGTGTTGGCAGAGTTGTTCATGCGCTGATTCTTTCTTCTAAACCTGGCCTTCGTTACCCGCCACGATGGACATCACAGCCATCCGTATCGCGATGCCAAAGGTCACTTGGGGCAAGATCACACTTTGTGCCCCATCGGCAACGGCTGAGTCAATCTCAACTCCGCGGTTGATTGGACCCGGGTGCATGACGATGGCACTAGGACTGGCCGCTTGGAGACGCTCGGGTGTGAGACCAAAGGCCTTGAAATATTCTTGGCTCGAGGGAAGCAATGCGCCGCTCATCCGCTCGTTTTGAAGTCGCAAAGCAATCACCACATCGCAACCCTCGATTCCGCTCTTTAAATCATGAAATACGCGAACACCCAAATGTTTCAAGTCCTCGGGAACCAATGTTTTAGGGCCGACCACTCGAACGTCTGGACAGCCCAAAGCGCTCAATGCGTGAATGTCTGACCTTGCCACCCTGGAGTGCAATACGTCACCAACGATGGCCACGCGCAATTGCGTGAAGTCACCCTTGTAATGCCGAATGGTGAACATATCCAATAAACCCTGCGTGGGGTGAGCGTGGCGCCCGTCTCCTGCATTGATCACGTGCACATGGGGTGCCACGTGTTGTGCGATCAAATAAGGTGCGCCCGATTCAGAATGTCGCACGACAAAAATATCAGCGGCCATGGCACTCAAATTGGCAATGGTGTCAAGCAAGGACTCGCCTTTTGCGGTGGAGCTCTTGCCGATATCCAAATTAATCACATCGGCACTGAGCCGCTTGGCGGCAATCTCAAATGTGGTTCGAGTGCGCGTGCTGTTTTCAAAAAAAAGATTGAAAACGCTCTTACCACGAAGAAGTGGCACTTTCTTCACTTCTCGGTCGCTCACAGAGACAAAGCGCTTGGCAGTATCTAAGACGTGCGTCAAAATGTCTTTGCCCAAACCCTCCGTAGAGAGCAAATGAATGAGCTCGCCGTGTGCGTTGAGCTGAGGATTTTTTTTGGACAGCAACTCAGTTCTCCAGTGAAAAATGAAACCCCATCGAGGCATCCCGGGCCAACGACAAGGTCTGTGATTTGGCCAAACTCAAGCGAGCTGCAGCGTAATCGGCCTGGATAGGTAACTCTCGGCCTGCACGGTCAACCAACACCGCCAGACGAACCCGCGCAGGACGGCCATAGTCATACAACTCATTGAGAACAGCTCGGATGGTTCTGCCGGTAAAGAGCACATCATCGATCAACACAATGTCTGAGCCCGTCACCTCAAAGGGCAGCTCGGTCGCGTCCCCTCCCGAGAGGCCCCTTTGGTCATAATCATCTCGGTGCATGGAGGAGCTGATCACGCCACACGCACCTTTTAGCGTCAAGTCTTTTTGCATCCTCTGGGCCAGCCACGCCCCCCCTGAGGTAATACCCACCAAATGGGTGCTCGGAGTCAGCAAAGCCCTCACGCCTTCTTTCAAATCGAGATAAAGTGCCTCGGCATCCAAGGATAAAGAACCGGTTGTCATGCGTTAGCTTTCATGTCTGATGGAGCTGGCATCACCTGCTGGAGGCGTTTGCAGCCAAGCTTCATGTTGATTCAACTGAGAAAAAAACTGATTCAGTATGACACACGCAGAAAGCGCATCCACGTTGTGTGCACGAGCCCCCTCGCTCAAGGCTTGGGTGGTGCTGTAGCGCTCATCGACCTCCACCACCGGCAAGCCAAAGCGCTCTCGCAGTTGCCTTGCCACACGCTTTGCAAATCGGGTATTTTCATGCGCTTGTCCATCCGGGTGGTAGGGCACCCCGACCACCAAAGCGCTGGGGGACCACTCTTTGATAAAGTGAGCAAAGGGATCCAATACAAAGGCCCCCTTTTGCTGGATGACCCCTACCGCTTGGGACTGCGCCAAGAAAAGACTGCCATAGGCAACACCCGATGACTTCCTACCCAAATCGAAGGCCAAAAAGCTACTCTCTTGAGGCCAATTCTGAGGCCAATTTGGAGTCTCTTGCACCTTAGACACGGACAAAAGCGTTGCCACGCCAAGGCACCAAGTGGGCGTAGTTCAGTGGCTGGGACAAACACTTATGCATGCCCAGCCCCGGGAGAAATCATCCATGACTCCAACCCCAACAAAGAGAGTGCTTTGTCGTAGCGTTTTTCGATGGGCGTGTCAAAGATCACATCCGGATCAGCGTCCACCGTAAGCCAGGTGTTCTCTGCAATCTCGGATTCGAGTTGCCCCTGTGCCCAAGCCGCATAGCCCAAAGAGATCAACACCCTTTTGGGGCCTGCACCCGTGGACAAGGCCTCAAGAACATCACGCGAAGTCGTCATCTCCAGGCCTCCTGGGATGGTGAGTGTGCTGGCATAAATAGAATGCGAGAGCGCGTCACCGGATTGATCCAGTTGTGGGTCATCCTTGGGGGACGCTGGAGGCTCTGAGGTTTGGGAGTGAGCAGAGCTATTGCCCAATTCGGACGGATTAGAGTCAGAGTGCTGTTCGGTGTTGGGTGAAAAATTAGGGGAAGTTTTGGAGGAAATATTGGGGGAGGAGGAAATCGGTGCAGTGACCGACTCCATGGGCTGAGCCTCGTGCAGAACAAACCCTCTCTCAGTGTGCACTGGGCCCCCTTGAAAAACAGGGGTAGCGCTCAGATCTTCACGCCCAAGGGGCAAATCGACTTTTTCAAACAACGCCTTCATACTCATGGCGCTGGGCTTATTGATCACCAAGCCCAAAGCACCCCGCTCGCTGTGCTCACACATATAGACAACGCTTTTGGAGAAGGTATCATCCGTCAAACTCGGCATCGCGATCAAAAAATGATGCGTCAAGTTGATGGGGCGATCATACGAGTCGGATGTGTTCATAAAATCATTTTAGCAAAGGTCTCTTTTGACAAAATCACCTGCACCCCAATTTCGCAAAGGTTTGATGTGGTTCAGGCGCGACTTGCGCCTGATAGACAATCGGCCCTTGGCCCAAGCTTTGGCTCAATGCCAAGAGGTGCAGGGTATTTTTATCTTCGACGTTGACATCTTATCCCCCTTGCCACGCAAGGATCGCCGTGTGGAGTTCATCTTAGAGAGCGTGGTGGCTTTGGACGAGGAGATCAAAGCCCTGGCCTCTAATGCCGGTACGTCCAATGCGGGCCTGATCGTTGAACACGCAAACGCAGTGCAATGCTTGGTCCAGTGGGCCAAATCATTGCATGTCGAAGTGGTCTACGCCAGCCATGATGATGAGCCCGCCAGCCTTTTGCGCGACTCTCAAGTGCGTGGCGCCTTGGCTGAACACGGCATTGAGTTTCGCACCTGCAAGGACCACGTCATCTTTGAGAGAAGCGAGGTCTTGAGCCTCTCAGGCACACCGTTTATGGTTTTCACGCCCTATAAAAATGCGTGGCTTAAAAAATTCACCGACAAAGACGCCGCCCTACAACCCTCCACCGCGCACCCTGAGCGCTGGGGTGCTAAGCCCCAAGGTGCCCAACCCTTGCCAAGCTTGGAGGGGTTGGGTTTTGAAAAAACCAATTGGTCAACACTGGGTTTAAAAGCCGGTAGCGCCGGGGCTCAGCTCTTGTGGCAAGACTTCAAGAGCCGAATGACTCACTATAAGACTGCACGCGACTATCCTGCGATCAAAGGGGCCAGTTACTTGAGCGTTCACTTGCGCTTTGGCACCTTGTCGATTCGAGAGTTGGTGCGCCACGCCCATGCCCAAAGCCAACTGGGCTGCGAAGGCTCAAGCGTTTGGCTGAGCGAGCTCATTTGGCGCGATTTTTATCACCAAATCTTGCACCATCACCCCAGGGTCGTGAAATCTTCCTTTAAGCCCGACTACGACCTCATTGAATGGGAAAAAGGCGCCACAGCGAAGAAGCTCTTCACGGCTTGGTGCGAAGGGCAAACGGGTTACCCTTTGGTGGATGCTGCCATGCGTCAACTCAACCAAACTGGCTACATGCACAACCGCTTGAGAATGGTGGCCGCATCTTTTTTAGTGAAAGATTTGGGAATTGACTGGCGTCGTGGAGAGGCCTATTTCGCTCTTCATTTGAACGACTTTGATTTGGCGGCCAACAATGGCGGCTGGCAATGGGCAAGCTCAAGTGGCTGTGATGCCCAACCCTATTTCCGCATCTTCAATCCCATCACGCAAAGTGAAAAATTTGACCCTCAAGGTAAATTCATTCGGCGCTACGTCCCTGAGCTTTCGGCTTGGCCGGATGTGGCACTGCATGCACCTTGGGTCTATGCCGCCAAAAAGGGGCCTCCGCTGGGTTGTGTGCTGGGAAAAGACTACCCATTGCCCATTGTCGATCACGCTGAGGCACGCAACAAAACTTTGTGGCGGTACGGGGTGGTCAAGAGCCAAAAAACGTGAGCCGTTGAGACTGGTGGGGGATGGGAAAAAGCCGCAACCTGAGTAATCTTGGCAAAGGGATTCACTCCAAGTGCTTTGTCAAAAAATTGAGGCTTTCTCAAAAATTCTCGATGTTTCCTAAAGTATTCCCAAAGGACTACTTTGACGATCTCATTTAAAAATCAGATGGGAACCATCTCAAAATCCTCTTTTCTCGCACCGCATTCAGGGCAAGTCCAATTCATTGGAACATCCTCCCAAGCCGTTCCAGGCTCTATGCCGTGCTCGGGTGCTCCCAGGCTCGAGTCATAAATCCAGCCACAAATCAAACACATCCATTGTCCGGAAGATTGCGTGCTCATTGAGTTTATCTTTTAAAAAGTGTACGAAAAACCAAAGTTTGCGTCTCTCAACGACGTAAAAACCAAGCCCAATAACCCGACTCAAAAGCTTCACACAGTTGAGCCACAGGTGGCATAGAATGAGTGCATTGTATCCCTGCACCCATGATTGAAGAACACGACTCCCCCACCCCAGACACCCAAGAGGACACCCCTGCTTGTGTGTTGATTTTTAACGCCAGTGATCCCTGCGGGGCTGGCGGTCTGAGCGCTGACACTCTGACCGTCGCCTCGGTCGGAGCCCATGCTCTGCCCATCGTCACTGGGGCTTATATGCGAGATACGGCTGAGATTTTTGACCATGTGGCGTTTGATGAAGAGGCCGTCGCCGAGCAAGCTCGGGCTGTCCTGGAAGACATCAGCGTTCAAGTCATCAAAGTCGGCTTTTGCGGTAGCACTGAAAACGTAAGCGTGGTTGCCGAAGTCTGCACTGACTACGCACAAGTCCCAGTGGTAGCCTATATGCCCAACCTATCTTGGTGGGAAGAGGACCAAATTGATGCCTATTTGGATGCATTCAAAGAACTCATCTTGCCCCAGTGCACAGTGCTCGTAGGAAACCACAACACATTGTGGAGATGGCTACTGCCCGACTGGTCCAGTGACAAAGCCCCCAGCGCGAGAGACATTGCTCGGGCAGCCTTTGAGATGGGCACACCCTACGTGCTGGTGAGTGGAATGCAACTGCCCGATCAATTCATTGACAACGTACTGGCTTCCCCAAACACCACGCTTTTGAATGAAAAGTTCGAACGCTTTGATGCCGTATTTTCTGGGGCAGGAGACACCTTGAGTGCGTCACTAGCGGCCTTGGTTGCATGTGGCGCCGATTTAGAGACCGCTTCGCGTGAGAGCCTTGGTTATTTGGACCGTGCCTTGGATGCGGGCTTTCGCCCTGGCATGGGGCATGTGGTGCCTGATCGGCTTTTTTGGGCACACAACGAAGAAGACGATTTGAATCCCGATGCTCCCAGCATCAAAACAAGTGCGCTTGACTTCTCTTTTCCAGGCCAAGACATCAAGCATTGACACCATGGTTGACCTCAATTGATCTCTTTTGAACTTTATTGATTTAACTCTGAAT
>DAISKH010000086.1:0-12630 GCA_036821105.1 Limnohabitans sp. | reverse complement strand
GATTGAAACCTCCCAACCCATCAACGTGGCGTGGATGGCAGCACTGAGGCCTGCCCAGCCTGCACCCACAATGTGCAGGCGCTGAGGTGGGGGAGCCTTTGATGGGGAGGGCATCGCAGATTGGATATGCAGGGCCGGTTTAGGCCATTGCTGGGCTCAATACCGACCCAGTGCTTGAACGCACCAAGCCAGCCACAGCTTACGCAACGGCGTGAGAGAGACGCGTTGGTGTAAGACGGGGAAGCCGCTGGATTCAATCTCTTTGAGCAACGTGCGGTAGATGCTGGCCATCATGAGACCAGGCTTTTGGGCGCGAAGATCGGCTTGAGGCAACTGAGAAAAAGCCAATTGATAGAGCGAGTGTGCCTTTTGGGCCTGTGACTTCATCAGCGATTGAAACCGATCCGAGTCCACTCGATCAAGCACCTCGTGCACTTTGACATCAAAGGCTTGCAGCTCATCCAAGGGTAAGTAAACCCGTCCTCTAAGCGCATCTTCACCGACATCTCGGATGATGTTGGTGAGCTGAAAGGCTTGCCCCAACGTGTGGGCATAGGCGGTAGTTTGGGGTTGGGTTTGTCCAAAAATCAAGGCCGAAACCTCTCCCACCACTCCAGCAACCAAATGGCAGTACCGGGTGAGATCTTGACGAGTCAAGTAACGTGTTTGCGTGAGATCCATCTCACAGCCTTCAATGATGCTTAATAAATGTTCGGCTTGGATACCAAACTGGTTGACCCATGGCATCAAGGCTCTGAGTACTGGATGCTCTGGGCTGCCTTTGTAAGCGGTGAGGACGGCTTGCCTCCACCAAGCTAATTTACTGGCCGCAATGGTGGGGTCACTCACCTCATCGACCACATCGTCGACTTCGCGACAAAAAGCATAAAAGGCTGTGATGGTTGCGCGCTTGGGTGCGGGGAGAAATAAAAAGGCGTAATAAAACGAGCTGCCCGATGAAGCCGCTTTTTCTTGGACGTATTGCTCTGGAGTCATGGTGCTTATTGTGCCACTGCTCAGGGCAATATTGTTGTGCTTGGGTTCAGTAGAGAAGTCCTTAGCAAGGGCCCCAATCAACCCTTATACCGTTGGCCACATTGAGAGTCCCTTGGGTTAGCTTACGGGAGACACAAGGATGATTCAAAACCTTGAAACTCAAGCCATGCACGCGCTTCTAAAGAGCATCAGTGGTACATCCCAAGCACTTAGGCGAGGGCGCTTGATGCGGGTATCTGTGATTCTGCATTTTTGCAAAACTCTGAGTCCGCCTTGCACCACCATGCGAACTTCAAAGCCCGCACGACCAGGTACTCGCTCGGCCAGAGTGCTGCCTTGGATCATCAACGCGTGAGCAAAATTGAGTTCACTCTCTAACGTGCTGTCCAAGGGTAAATAGAAGCGACCCCTGGGAATGTCGACACTTAAATCCTGCCAAAAATTGATGAGTTGGAGCGCGGTGCAAATCGCATCACTTCTCCATAAAGAGTCGGCCTCTGCAATGCCATACAAATGCATGAGAAGTCGGCCAATGGGATTGGCCGATTTCTGGCAATATGCCAACAACTCTGCACGTGTTTCGTAGTGCTTGCCCTCTTGCGTGTAACGCACATCTTGCTCAAACGCGTCGAGTAAATGATGAAGCGGGTCAAGCGGGAGGTGGTGAATCTTGATTTGTTCCCTGAGCGCGGTGAACACGTCACTCCACAAGGGGTGAAAGAGGGCACCGGGTTGGGTGCACAAACGCAACTCGCGGCGATAAGCCTGCAGTTGGTTGAGCCGGGTGTGAGCATCTGCAGTGCCTTCATCTGCAATATCGTCCCCCACTCGGGCGAAGGCGTAAATGGCCATGATCGGAGCCCGCAAATGCGGGGGGCATAGCCAAGAGGCCACTGGAAAATTTTCGTAGTGTTTCACCCCCCTATCGTAACGCTTAAAGTAGTTTTGCCGTAAGTGAGGCTTAGTTCGCACTTCTAAATGAGGTCGGGGTGTTGCAATTTTTGCTGGGATTGTGAAGGCTACAATATTTAGAGGCTGGATTTCACTTAGAATAGAGCCCAACAAGGGTAGGCGACTGTGGCGAAATTGGTAGACGCAACAGGTTTAGGTCCTGTCGGCAGCAATGCTGTGCTGGTTCGAGTCCAGTCAGTCGCACCAACTCTTGGCAAGCTTCAAAGCACTGGGGATGCATCCCTGAATGTACTGTCAATACAGACTATATATTTACCTCAAATTCTTGACGGTAGGACTAAAAGCCAAGTCTCTGCTATACCCAACAGCTTGGGTGATTTGGCAACAATAGCGTCTTCAAATCCCGATCTAACCGCGTTCTCACTTTTTTACTCTTTCATTGTGACTTGATCATGACCCAATGTCGTCAAGTGGAGGAGATGTTGGTGTCTTGATTGGCAATCCTTGCATGTTGATGTGGGTAACTTGCGACGAAGGCGTATATTTCAAAAAAACCATTGACCGCAACTTCCTTCAGGGCAATACTGCATACACTATCTATAAATTCAGTCTGGAAAGCTATAGGATCTTGGTGGTTCTATGCGTTAAGACTGTAGGTGAGAGTTAGCTAGACTTGATTAGATCAAAGAGCGAGTAATCGGTTTAATCGGTTTAAAACGATTAAACGGTATTCGGAGTCCATTTTGTGATGACTATCAAAACAATGCAATCCAATCCAGACGAGATGACCTCGCAGGGTGACCCGGGTGTTGTCAGGCCTAAGAATGAGCTTGACAAGCAACGCCCCCTTGATGGATCCTTTCTTAGACTGAATGAGTCGACTTTCTCCACTTTGAGTTCAATGAGTGTCTTGGGTGTGCTCAGTGCTTGTGGCTCTGATGTGGCGGATGAGTTGGCCATGCCTCTTCCTGCCCCCAGTACCGCCATCAATCGGCTTGATTTATTGACCAGCAACGCTCCAAACGGATCATCACCGGGTTCACTCCCAGCCCACATCTCACTCAGAGTGGATGTCTCTAGTGTGGCCGCCACCTCAGCCTCCACAGCCCCGGTCTCCACCACCGACGCGAATGCCCTCTTTAATTGGGCTGAACAACAATATCCTTCTTTGTTTCCTGGGGTCAAAGCCAATCTGACCACGTCTAGCTATGTTTACCGTTACTATCCTGAGACTAAAAATTACCTTGGCGTTGGGGTGTCGGGCAGCACCGTTGGCAATGTCTATGTGTTGGGGCCGCTGAGTGGCGGTGTGTTGGCGCTGGTGGGAACGCTACAAGGATTTGCCTGTCAGGTGAGTGGGGGAGCTTGTACGCTGACCTCTGCCAACGATGCTGCGCGTTTTTTGAGTCAAGCCACACTGGGCTATACCCGAGCAGATTTGAATAATTTGTCTCAAACCACCATCTCTCAATGGTTGGATGCTCAATTTGCTCAGCCCACCAGCATCAGCTACTTCAGTTGGCTTATCAATAATGGGTATGACTCTTCAGGCTTTGAGAATTCAACCGCGGGCATGGACAACGTGGTGTGGAAAAAGCTCATCAGCTCGCCTGATGTCTTGCGCCAGAAAATGGTTCAAGTTTTTAGTGAAATTTGGGTGGTATCGGTGCTTGGCATTAATGCTTCATGGCGCCAATTCAGTGTGGCCAATTATTTGGATGTGTTGGAAGCCAATGTGTTTGGTAACTTTCGCACCTTGATTGAGCAAATCACCATGACCCCGGCCATGTCTTACTATTTGACCTACCAAGGCAACGTCAAAACCAATCCCACCACCGGTTCTGAGCCTGATGAGAATTACGCACGTGAGCTCATGCAACTGTTCACGATTGGGTTATTGAATTTGAACAATGACGGCTCTTTGCAGCTTGTGAATGGTGCGCCAGTTCAAACCTATTCCCAAAACGATGTGAGTGGCTTGGCCCGAGTCTTTACCGGCTGGAGTGTGGACACCCATGGACTCACAGCACCTTACGGACCCATCTACCAGCAACGCCCTTTGGTGCAAGTGAGCAGCAAATACGAGACGGGCGCAAAAACTTTTCTGGGTGTGACCATTCCTGCAGGCACGACGGCAGCTCAGTCTTTGAAAATTGCGCTCGATACGGTCTTTAATCATCCCAACACTGCACCATTTGTGTGTCGCCAGTTGATTCAAAAGCTAGTGACCAGCAACCCCAGTGCGGGCTACATCAACCGAGTAGCCAACGTCTTCATCAATAACGGTAACTCCGTGCGAGGAGACTTGAAGGCCGTGATCAAAGCTATTTTGATGGATCCCGAAGCTCGGGATTTAAGCTTGGCCCAGCAAAGTAACAGCTTTGGTAAGGTGAGGGAGCCTATTGTGCGCTTTCTCTGCTGGGCTCGGGCATTCAATGCCAACTCGGCCACTGATGCATGGGCCATTGGGGATGTCTCCAGTGCCGGTAGTGCATTGGGACAAAGCCCCATGCGCTCACCCACAGTCTTTAACTTTTATCGCCCGGGCTATGTCCCGCCGAATTCTGCGCTCTCCAGTGCTGGCTTGGTGGCTCCAGAGCTCCAACTGAGCGATGAGACCACCGTGGCTGCTTATGTGAATTACATGCAAAAGGCCATTGCTGGCTCTGGGGTGGGGGATTTGAAGGCGGACTACAGTTTGCTTCAGGCAATAGCGAGCAACTCCAATGCACTATTGGCCGAGCTCAACACCTTGTTAGCCTGCGGTGAGATCGATGCGCAAACTTTGACCAATTTCAAAGTTGCCCTTGATACCATCTCGGTCACCACTTCTGCGGGGGTCATGAACCGCATCTATGCCGCCTTGACACTCGTCTTGGCTTGTCCTCAATTCATTGTGCAAAAGTGAGGCGTTGGCCATGAATAGATACATTCAGATGATGGACAACAACCAGTCCAGACGCAGTTTTTTAAAAACCACCGCCGCCTTGTCCTTGGCACGCAGTGCCGCACCGTTGGCCATGTCCTTGGCCAGCATGGGGGAGGCCTCGGCCCTTACAGCTCCAGCAGGAGACTACAAGGCTTTGGTGTGTGTGTTTTTGTATGGTGGAAATGACTACGCCAACACGTTAATTCCTTATGATCAAAGCAGTTACAACGCCTATCAAAGTTTTCGCTCGAATTTGGCGATCTCCAAGGTGTTTTTAGATCCCACAGTGCTCAATCCCATCACCCCTTTACCGGGCGGGCAACAGTACGCTTTGGCCCCTGAGTTGGCCGCCTTGATGCCCCGTTTTAATTCGGGCGCTTTGAGTGTGCTGCTCAACATTGGCACCTTGGTGGAACCCATCACCAAGGCAAAATACGCCTCGGGTAACGCCAACTTGCCGCCGAAATTGTTTTCTCACAACGACCAACAATCGTATTGGCAGTCCTCCAGCCCTGAGGGCGCCAGCACGGGTTGGGGTGGTCGCATGGGGGATTTATTTCAAGCGGGCAATGCCGGAGGGTCCGCCTTCACCTGCATTGGATTGAATGGCAATGCTGTGTATTTGTCGGGGCAGACCACGTTTCAGTACCAATTGACCACCGCGGGTGCGGTTCCTTTTAATGCAGTCAACTCCTCACTCTTTGGCTCCAGTAGTGCTTCTGCTGCCTTAAAGGCCGTCCTCAACACGCCGAGGACTCACCTATTGGAAAATGAGTACCTCAATGTGACTCAGCGTTCCATGAATGCATACTCCAGTGTGAATCAAGCATTCAGCAAATCTACCCTGAGTACCTCCTTTCCGCTGGCCAATTCTTTAGGAGATCAACTCCAAGCGGTGGCCAAATTGATCTCCGTTCGGGCAAGTCTGGGGGTCAAGCGTCAGGTATTTTTTGTCTCTCTAGGAGGATTTGATAACCACACACTCCTGGCCAAGGTGCACCCAGGTTTGATGCAGACTTTGGGGGATGCTATGTCGGCTTTTTATCAAGCTACCGTCGACTTGGGAGTTGCCAATCAGGTGACGACGTTCACAGCGTCTGACTTTGGGCGAACCCTTTTGAGCAATAGCGATGGTTCTGACCATGGCTGGGGCAGTATGCATTTCATGCTCGGTGGAGCCGTCAAGGGACAAAGTTTCATTGGAACTCCTCCCGTACTAGCCAACAATGGTCCCGACGATGTGGGGCAGGGCCGACTTTTGCCCCAGTTGTCTGTGGACCAACTTGCGGCGACCTTGGGCAATTGGTTTGGCGTCTCAGCTCAAGATCAGCTGAGCGTTTTGCCCAATTTGAAGAACTTCACCCTCAAAGACTTGGGCAACTTGAGCGCAACTTGATGGCTTGATGTTTTGATGGCCCCATGGGAAAAACCTCAACTCGGCACCCCACAATACTTCGTATCCCCAGAGCCGCTTTGCCTCGGTTAGAATGGTGGGTTATCACGTTGGGTTGAGCAATCGTTTTAGCCGATGATGTGTTTGAGGCCGCCTCTGCCTTTCAATGAAAGAAATAGGCCTCAAATCAGATTGAGCTCGAGTTGATTGGCTTGGCTTGTCGCCCTTATTGAGGGCGAACGCTTTGCATTAGGGTAAAAAAAGCTCTGACAGAATGCGTCCAATGCCCCTATTTTTTAATACTCATTCGCACCTCAAAGGTGAGGTTTCGTGAATGATCCAGAGAGCCTTACGGAGAATTTTTATGACAGCTTTGATCGAAACATTGGACAAATTAGAGCGCAAAGTCACCTTGACTTTGCCTGTTGGCGTGATTCAAAACGAGGTGGATAAACGCCTCAAAAAATTAGCCAAACAAGTGAAGATTGACGGATTTCGTCCCGGAAAAGTGCCCATGAACATTGTGGCCCAACGTTACGGCTACTCTGTCCAATATGAGGTGATGAACGACAAAGTCGGTGAGGCCTTCAATCAGGTAGCCCAAGAGGCGAATTTGAGAATTGCTGGCGCTCCCAAAATCACAGAAAAGGAAGAGTCCACAGAAGGAATGCTTGCCTTTGATGCACACTTTGAGGTTTACCCCGAAGTTAAATTGGGAGACCTCTCAGGCGAAGAGGTTGAGAAGTTTCACACTGAGGTGACCCAAGAGGCGATCGATAAGACGATTGATATTCTAAGAAAGCAACGCACTACCTACGGCCAACGTGCTTTGGATGCGAGCGTGCAAACCAGCGACCGTGTGACAGTGGATTTTGAGGGCAAAGTCGATGGTGAGCCCTTTGAAGGTGGTAAGGCCACCGATTTCCAATTCGCTGTCGGTGAGGGCCAAATGCTCAAAGAATTTGAAGACGCGGTGCTCGGCATGAAAGCCGGCGAAAGCAAGACCTTCCCATTGAGTTTCCCAGCCGACTACCACGGCAAAGACGTAGCCGGTAAAACGGCTGATTTTTTGGTCTCTGTGAAAAAGATTGAAGCGGCCAATTTGCCTGAGCTCAATGAAGCTTTTGTGAAGTCTTTGGGGGTGTCTGAGCCCACCATTGAGGGCCTACGAGCAGACATCGAGAAAAATCTGGCCCGTGAAGTCAAGGCCCGTTTGCTCGGCAAAAACAAACAAGTCGTTTTGCAAGCACTCGTCTCTAAAGCTGAATTGGATCTCCCCAAGGCCATCGTGCAAACTGAACTTGATCGCATGATCGAGCGAGCTCGCGAGGACTTGAAGTCACGCGGTATCAAAGATGCGGATAAAGCCCCCATTCCCGAGGACCTCTTTAGACCTCAGGCCGAAGCTCGTGTTCGTATGGGCCTTGTGGTCTCGGAGGTGGTTCACGTGAACGAGTTGTACGCCAAGCCAGAACAAATCAAAGAGCATATCGAGCATTTGGCCTCGAGTTACGAGCGTCCTGAGGATGTGTCTCGTTGGTACTACAGCGACAAAAACCGTTTGGCCGAAGTCGAGGCCTTGGTGGTCGAGGAAAACGTTACACAATTTGTCCTCTCTCAAGTCAAGGTCAAAGAAAAAATCGTATCCTTTGAAGAATTGATGGGCCAATCCTGAGCCTCCAACTTACATTGAAAGCCTAACTGATGAACTCTCTCGATATCCAAGGCCTGGGCATGATCCCCATGGTCATCGAACAGTCCGGACGCGGCGAGCGTTCTTACGACATTTACTCTCGCCTACTCAAGGAGCGAGTGATATTTTTGGTCGGTCCTGTGAACGACCAAACCGCCAATTTGGTCGTGGCGCAGTTGTTGTTTTTGGAGAGTGAAAATCCTGATAAGGACATCTCCTTTTACATCAACTCCCCAGGAGGCTCTGTGAGTGCGGGGATGGCTATTTTTGATACGATGAATTTCATCAAGCCCGATGTCTCAACCTTGTGCGTTGGAATGGCAGCCAGTATGGGAGCCTTTTTGTTGGCGGCCGGTACCAAGGGTAAGCGTTTTTCTCTGCCCAACTCCAAGGTCATGATTCACCAGCCCCTGGGCGGCACACAAGGCCAAGCCACTGAGATTGAGATTCATGCGCGTGAAATCCTCAAAACGCGTGAACAACTGAATAAGATCTTGGCTGAAAGAACCGGACAACCGTTGGAGAAAATTGAGCGCGACACCGAGCGCGACTATTACCTCTCTGCCGATGAGTCCAAGGATTACGGCCTGGTCGACCAAGTCATTGCCAAACGTCCTTAAGTCCGATTGCCTTGGGGTCAAGAGTGACGCTTAAAGTGTTTCTCTCTGTAATCTGCCCCTTTTGAGACCATCTCCCAAGGTCCAACTGGGTATGCTTTAGGGGTTGAAATTCAGCCCACCAGCGCTTCGTCGGTGCTTTTTTGGCTGGGGACTATTTTTTTGGGTATCATTACCCCAATACATTCATTTTTAAGAACTCTACATGGCCGAGAAAAAAGGCAATTCCGCTGAAAAAACCCTCTTCTGCTCCTTTTGTGGCAAAAGTCAGCATGAGGTTAAAAAACTGATCGCGGGCCCTTCGGTCTTCATATGTGACGAATGCATTGACTTATGCAATGAGATCATTCGCGATGAGTTGCCCAACTCCACCGCGCCCTTGAGGGATGGGCAATCCGATTTGCCAACACCGGCTCTCATCAAAGCGAATTTGGATCAATATGTGATCGGCCAAGAGGTCGCTAAAAAGAGCTTGTCCGTGGCGGTTTATAACCACTACAAGCGCTTACAGCACAAAGAAAAAGCCAAAAAGGACGATGTCGAGCTCTCCAAGAGTAATATTTTGCTCATCGGTCCAACAGGTTCGGGTAAGACGCTCTTGGCGCAAACATTGGCTCGTATGCTCAATGTGCCTTTTGTCATGGCCGATGCCACCACACTCACCGAAGCTGGGTACGTGGGCGAAGACGTAGAGAACATCATTCAAAAGCTGTTGCAAACTTGCAACTATGAGGTCGACAAGGCCCAGCGGGGCATTGTCTACATTGATGAAATCGACAAAATAACTCGAAAGTCCGATAACCCCTCCATCACCCGTGATGTCTCCGGTGAAGGGGTACAGCAAGCTCTTTTAAAGCTCATTGAGGGCACCATGGCGAGTGTCCCCCCTCAGGGCGGCAGGAAGCATCCTAACCAAGATTTTGTGCAAGTTGACACGACCAACATCTTGTTCATCTGTGGAGGAGCTTTCTCTGGCCTAGAAAAGGTCATCGAGAGTCGCACAGAAAAATCAGGCATTGGTTTTAGTGCCTCCGTTAAAAGTAAGAAGGAACGCAGTCTCACCCAGGTGTTTCGTGAGGTCGAGCCCGAGGATTTGATTAAATTTGGTCTGATTCCTGAACTTGTGGGTCGTATGCCGGTGGTGGCCACATTGAGTGAGCTCAGTGAGGATGCGTTGGTGCAAATATTGACTGAACCCAAGAATGCCTTGGTCAAACAGTACGCCAAGCTCTTGTCGATGGAAGGGGTGGAGTTGGAGATTCGGCCCAGCGCCCTCAAAGCCATTGCCAAAAAGGCCTTGGAGCGAAAAACAGGTGCTCGCGGATTGCGCTCTATCCTTGAATTGTCGCTGATCGACACCATGTACGATCTACCCAATGTGAACAATGTTGAAAAAGTGGTGGTGGATGAGTCCACCATAGAAGAAAACAAGCCGCCTTTGTTGGTCTACCGCGAGGAAGCCAAGAAAGCCTGAGTCCCCGTGTCGGGTGGACCTTCAAAGGTCCGCCCTCAGTTGACACAATTACCGATGGAAGTTTGACCCATGTCTGGACAAGTTCCCCTGCCTGCAGCCCCCATAGATTTGCCCTTGCTCCCGCTTAGAGATGTGGTGGTGTTTCCCCACATGGTGATCCCACTCTTTGTAGGTCGCCCCAAAAGCATTAAGGCGCTAGAGACCGCCATGGGGCTGGATCGTCGCATCATGCTGGTGGCGCAAAAAGCTGCCGCCAAAGATGAGCCCTCTGTGGCTGATATGTTTGAGGTGGGGTGTGTGGCCACCATTTTGCAAATGCTCAAGTTGCCCGATGGCACCGTGAAGGTGTTGGTGGAGGGGCAGCAACGTGCGCGGGTGAATTTGATTGAGGATGGTGAGGCCCATTTCAACGCCAATGTCACGCCCATTGAGTTGCCCGATGCCCAGCAAGAAGAGACCGAGATCGAGGCCTTGCGCCGAGCCGTCATGCAGCAGTTTGACCAATACGTCAAACTCAACAAAAAGATCCCCCCCGAGATTCTGACTTCCATCTCTAGTATTGATGACCCAGGTCGTTTGGCCGATACCATTGCAGCGCACTTGCCCTTGAAGCTTGAAAATAAGCAGATGGTGCTCGATTTGTCCGACGTCAAAGCCCGGCTTGAGAATTTGTTTGAGCAACTCGAGCGCGAAGTCGACATCTTGAATGTGGACAAGCGTATCCGTGGTCGTGTCAAACGTCAGATGGAGAAAAACCAACGTGATTTCTATTTGAACGAGCAAGTCAAGGCGATTCAAAAGGAATTGGGTGAGGGCGAAGAAGGCGCTGATATTGAGGAGATCGAGAAAAAGATCAAGGCTGCCAAAATGCCTCAAGAGGCTCGCAAGAAGGCCGATGGTGAACTCAAAAAACTCAAACTGATGTCACCCATGTCGGCCGAAGCGACGGTGGTGAGGAATTACATCGATGTCTTGGTGAATTTGCCTTGGAGCAAAAAGACCAAAATCAAACATGATTTGGGCAATGCCGAGAATGTGCTCAATGAAGATCACTATGGCCTAGACAAGGTCAAGGACCGTATTTTGGAGTATTTGGCAGTCCAAATGCGTGTCGAAAAAGTGAAGGCTCCCATCTTGTGTTTGGTCGGTCCACCTGGGGTGGGTAAGACCTCCTTGGGTCAATCGATTGCCAAGGCCACGGGTCGCAAGTACGTGCGCATGGCACTGGGTGGCATGAGGGATGAGGCTGAGATCAGAGGACACCGCCGTACCTACATAGGGGCATTGCCTGGCAAATTGTTGCAAAACTTAAGCAAAGTCAATACTCGCAATCCACTTTTCTTGCTCGATGAGATTGACAAGTTGGGCAGTGATTTCAGAGGCGACCCATCCAGCGCACTCTTGGAGGTGTTAGACCCCGAGCAAAATCACACCTTCAGCGATCACTATGTGGAAGTGGATTTTGATTTGAGTGACGTGATGTTTGTGGCGACATCCAACTCGATGAATATTCCGCCAGCGCTCTTGGACCGCATGGAAGTGATTCGTTTGTCGGGTTATACCGAAGACGAAAAAACACACATTGCCATCAAGTATTTGCTACCCAAGCAGATGAAGAACAATGGCGTGAAAGATTTTGAACTCGAGGTACAAGAGTCCGCCATTCGAGATGTTGTTCGCTACTTCACGCGTGAAGCGGGCGTGCGTTCGCTCGAGCGCGAGATGTCCAAGATTTGTCGCAAAGTGGTGAAAGCTTTGCAGTTAAAACAAATGCAACCCAAGGTTGTGGTTACCGCTGATAACTTGAACGAGTTTTTGGGGGTCAGAAAGTTCACCTACGGTCGTGCCGAAGCGCAAAACCAGGTGGGACAAGTTGTCGGGTTGGCCTGGACTGAGGTGGGAGGTGATTTGCTCACGATTGAAGCCGCCTCCATGCCTGGGAAGGGCAACATTACTCGCACAGGTTCTTTGGGTGATGTGATGAAGGAGTCTGTGGAGGCTGCTCGCACAGTGGTGCGCTCACGCGCCAAGCGTTTGGGGATCAAGGATGAGATGTTTGAGAAAAAAGACATTCACATCCACGTACCCGATGGAGCGACTCCCAAGGACGGCCCCTCTGCAGGTGCCGCCATGACAACGGCCTTGGTGTCGGCTTTGACAGGAATTCCAGTTCGAGCTGAGGTGGCGATGACGGGTGAGATCACACTTCGTGGAGAGGTGACTGGCATTGGTGGATTGAAAGAAAAACTCTTGGCTGCTTTGCGAGGCGGCATCAAGACTGTTTTGATTCCTGAAGAAAATGTGAAAGATCTTCAAGAGATCCCTGAGAATGTCAAAAATGGTCTAGAGATTGTGCCCGTGCGCTGGATCGATAAAGTTCTGGAGTTGGCTCTCGAAAAAATCCCTGAGCCCTTGAAAGACGAAGAAGCGGTCGTAGCGGCAGTTGTGCCTGAGGTACAAGCCACACCTCCAGCCGCCGTTAAACATTGAGTTGTTGTCATTAAACAAATTGGAAACGGTACTTGGCAAAGAGGATAAAAATCGGTTACAATTGCAAGTTCTGCGGGAATAGCTCAGTTGGTAGAGCGCAACCTTGCCAAGGTTGAGGTCGCGAGT
>DAISKH010000085.1:0-12634 GCA_036821105.1 Limnohabitans sp. | reverse complement strand
GTGGCTCACAAGGTGGTCATGCGATTGAGCGCTATGGGGGGGGTGGTGTTTGGGGTGTTAGTCGCATCTTTAGTCGGGGCTGGGTTGGGAGTTGGATCTATCGCCCAAGCACAAGACCAACCTCAACTCAATTTGCCCCGCGTGAGTATTACGGCCGGCTTTTATCAAATCGATGCCCAAGTTGCACAAACCCCCAGTCAGCGGGAGATTGGTCTGATGTTTCGCCAAACGATGCCGCAACATGAGGGCATGATTTTTGTCTTTGAAGAGCCTGCGATGCAGTGCTTTTGGATGAAAAACACGCATCTGCCTCTCAGTGCCGCTTTCATCGCCGACAACGGCGAGATTGTCAACATCGAGGACATGAAACCCTACAGTACCAATAGTCACTGCTCAGCCAGACCGGTGAGATTTGTCTTAGAGATGCAGCAAGGCTGGTTTGCTAAGAAAAACCTTAAAGCGGGTTTCAAATTGATCGCTCCACTCTTTCAGAAATAAGCCCTCAAAGAAAAACCTACCAAGGCTCTCCCAATGTGTTTGTCTGGGGAGTTAAGTGGGCAGGCTTTGATTGACCCGTCGCGTCCACAAGGCTAGCACGCGCAAGCCCACCAAAACAGGGCCTTTCGGGCAAGAATAATGGGGACAGAGAAAATCTTTCCACCCGTATGTGGTGGTGGGTGTAGACCTCTGGGTTGATCCCTCGAAGTCGTGATAACAAATGGATGTTATTAAAGTGCGCTCATACTGGGCACACCCATGAAAACGGGCCCAAAGAGTTCACTGAGGGCCCGATTAGTTCAAGAGTTTTTTGTTTGGGCTATACCCAAAAGTTCAAAACTTTATTGTTTTGTCCAAGACTTGATGGTCAAGGAACATCAGCAGATTTTTAGGCAAAGTTTTGTTCAGCAAAATGCCAGTTCACCAATTGGTCCAAAAAGGTTTCCACAAATTTGGGACGCAAATTGCGATAGTCGATATAGTAGGCATGTTCCCACACGTCAATGGTGAGAAGCGCTTTGTCTGCAGTGGTGAGGGGTGTGCCAGCGGCACCCATGTTGACAATGTCAACGCTGCCGTCGGCTTTTTTAACGAGCCACGTCCAGCCTGAGCCAAAGTTGCCCACGGCAGACTTCACGAAGGCCTCTTTGAACGCAGCGTAACTGCCCCACTTGGCGTTAATGGCAGCAGCCAATGCACCGCTAGGCTCTCCACCGCCTTGGGGCTTCATGCAGTTCCAAAAGAAGGTGTGATTCCAAATTTGAGCTGAATTGTTGTAGATGCCACCTGAAGACTTTTTGATGATTTCTTCTAGGGCCATGTGCTCAAACTCAGTGCCTTTTTGCAAGTTATTCAAGTTGACCACATAAGCGTTGTGGTGCTTGCCGTGGTGAAACTCCAAAGTTTCTTTGGAGTAGTGGGGTGCCAAAGCATCGATGGCGTAGGGCAAGCTTGGGAGATGGTGTTCCATGGGGTCTAGGTTCCTTCAAAAAAAATAGCCGTCAACATTAGAAAGCGGAAGTTTATAGCAAATCACAAGGCTGTGCAGAAGCTGGGCAGCTTCTAAGCCCTAATTTTTCAGATTTTCGACCTCCAAGACATTCAAACTGAGCTTGGCTTTGGATAAGGTGGCTTGAATGTGCTCACCAGCCTTCAAGCCCGTGGCATCCGTGATGGCCCGTCCACTGGAATCACTCAGCCAGGCATAGCCCCGATCAAGCACCAACGCGGGGTCCAGCAACCCAAGCCTCAATTGGGCGCTCTCTAGAGTGCGGCGCTTGTCTAGCAAGGCCTCGCGCCATGCGCGATCATGGCGGGACTTCAACTGGGCCAACTCATACTCGGATTCCTTGGTAGACGCGCGCAAACTGGGCAACAAGCGCTGTGACAGTAAGCTCAAGCGGGCTTGTTGCTTGGAGAGAAAGGTCGAGGGTCTTCCAAGGCGCTCGTGTAAGCGGTCCAATGTTTGACTTCTCGTATCGAGCCCCGATTGAATCGCCCCAGTTAAATCATCTTGTAATGCCTCAAGTGAGTCAAGCAACACCTCACGTGAGACCGCACACAACTCGGCTGCAGCGGTGGGAGTTGGCGCACGCAAATCGGCACAAAAATCCGCTATGGTGAAATCTGTTTCGTGGCCCACACCACTGATGATCGGCACGGGACTTTGTCGGATCAGTCGAGCGAGTTGTTCATCATTAAAGCACCACAAGTCCTCCATCGAGCCACCCCCACGGACCAATAAGATGACCCCCAGATCGTCTCGGTCGTAAAGACTTCTTAAGGACGTCATGAGCGCCAATGGCGCCTGAGCTCCCTGTACGGGCGAGTTGGCCACCACCACAGGAATGTGGGGCACGCGGCGTCTTAAAGCACTCAAGACATCATGCAGCGCAGCCGCTTGCAAGGAGGTCACCACCCCGATGCCCTTGGGATTGGGAGAGATGTCACGTTTGAGAGATGGGTCAAACAACCCCTCGGACTCCAACTTGGCTTTGATGCGCAGGAACTCTTCAAACAAATTCCCTCGCCCTTTCAAGCGCACACTCTCCACCACCATTTGCAACTCGCCCCTGGCGCTGTAGACCCCCAAACGACCCTCGGCCACAATCTCGTCACCGTCCTTCAAGTCGCGATTGAGGGTTTGGGCTGCACGCTTGAAAAACGCACACCTCAATTGCCCCCCTGTATCTTTGAGCGTGAAGTAACAATGCCCACTGGAGGCGCGCGTAAAGCCCGAAACCTCGCCTTGAACGGCAACGGGATTGAATCTAGCACTTAAAGCATCAGACACCGCAAGGCATAGCGCTCCAACTGCCCAAATTTGCCTTGTAGGGACTAGAGTTTTTGAAAAATCTGACGTATTCATGCGCTTTTTATTGGCCTTGAACTGAAGTTAAAGTAAAGTTAATCACTTAAAGCGGGATGAGCGTCAAAAACCACTCCAATTCAACATCCATCTCACAAGTCTTTGATTTTAAAAGGTTTTTCACTGCTTAAATTATGAACTTTTTAAGACAAGCCAATATTGGTGCGGGTTTTAGGACCCCCCCCACAGACTTATCCACAAAGTTGTCCACCATTTCTGTGAGCAGTGTAAGGCCTTTGAGCTTCAGGGGATAATACAAACAATTGGGCCTCACCTAGGGTGTGCCCTAGGAAAACAACCCACCTTTTAGAAAGACGCTCCATTGTTCTCGATCATACAAGCGGCTGGTTGGCCGATTTGGCCCTTACTCCTATGCTCAGTACTTTCTTTGGCGGTCATCATTGAGCGCGCATTTCATTTGCAAAGAAGTCAAGTAGCGCCCAGAGGAATGCTTGAATCGTCGCTCCAAACCTTAGGGCGTGAGTCCATCCATGAGGCGGCGCTAGAAACACTCAAAAACTCCTCTAGCCTAGGTGCGGTAATGGCCTTGGCGAACCAATTGCACCAACGACAACAACGCGCTCCGTCATTTGCCAAAAACACCTTGAACTCTGCCGCCTGGGAGCAAGAGATCAGGTTCGAAATGCAAGGACTTGGCCAACAACTCACGCTTGAGTTGAACCGCTATCTCAGTACTCTCTCCACCATTGCTTCGGTGGCTCCCTTATTGGGACTCTTGGGAACGGTGC
Source organism: Limnohabitans sp. (assembly GCA_036821105.1). Lineage (GTDB taxonomy): Bacteria > Pseudomonadota > Gammaproteobacteria > Burkholderiales > Burkholderiaceae_C > Limnohabitans. The sequence goes on along the minus strand of DAISKH010000085.1, from coordinate 9,019 downwards.
TCGGAATGATCGATATCTTTGCGTCTCAAAGCGCCAGTGCGGGTCAGCCCTTGGAGTTGAGTTTAGGCATCTCCATGGCGCTTTACAACACAGCCATGGGACTGGTGGTGGCCATTCCATCACTCATAGCGTGGCGTTTTTTTCGGGCACGTGTGGACCAGTTTGTGGGTGAGCTGGAGTGGGCCGCAGAGAGCGCTGTGCAAACCTTACTCAAGCTCAACGAGCTGTAAGACTCGGTCTTGGCCTTGCCGACCCTTTGAGACTTCAAGACTTCAAGACTCCAAGACACTCAGTGACCAACATGAAATTTAACCAGCACACCTCACCCGAGCCAGAGATCAATCTCATCCCCTTCATCGATGTGCTGCTGGTGATTTTGATTTTCTTAATGCTCTCCACGAGTTTTAGTAAAAGTGCGCAACTCTCTATTCGGTTGCCCAAAGCGCAAGCGGCCCAAGCAGCGACCAAGTCCCCCTCCATCTCACTCCAAATCTCGGCTTCTGGAGATTTCTTTGTTCAAGATAAACTCGTTGCACATTTGGACAAAGAAGCCAAAAGCTCTAGCTTGTCCTCACAACTGGGCGAGGCTTTGCTGACGGCGGGCATGGGCAGTGAACAAGCCATGGTCGTGATCTCAGCCGATGCCCAGGCCCAACACCAGTGGATCATTTTGGCTTTGCAAGCGGCTCAAAGTGCCAAATTTGACAAAATAGCATTTGCCACCGACGCCCCACCCACTCTTGCCGTGCAAAACCATGGCCCAGAAGGGTCCTCGGAGTCGGGGCGGTAAAGCCCACCATGGCTCAAGGACAACACTCCAACTCTGCCAAGCTAGAGGCTTGGTTGCACCGTGCTTGGAGCCACCGGGGTTTATGGGCCCATATGACATGGCCCCTATCCAAAGTGCTGTGGTGGCTCCACTGCATGCGTGAAAGACTCGCCCAAAAGGCCTCCTCCCCCTTTTTTTCCTTTTCTAATGATGAAAGGGGCGGTTTTCAAAAAAATCGATTGCCTGTTCCTTTGGTGGTCGTGGGCAATGTTTTTGTCGGGGGCGTTGGCAAGACACCCCTTGTGATTGCCTTGGTCGAACACCTCCAAGCACAGGGCTTACAGGTGGGCGTCATCGCTCGCGGGCATGGCTCAAATATCCAAGGCGTACAGGTGCTCAACGCCTCCAGCACGGCCGAACAATTGGGTGACGAGCCCCTTTTGGTCCATCACCGGACTCAAGCGCCCGTGGTCGTTGGCGTCGACCGCTTAAAAGCGGCCCAAACCTTACTCGAGCACTTTCCCCAAACCCAAGTCATTTTGAGCGATGATGGCTTGCAGCGTCTCAAACGGTGGGCCGATTTGGTGGTGTGTGTCTTTGATGAACGCGGTGTAGGAAATGGCTGGACGTTGCCCGCTGGGCCATTGCGAGAGCCCTGGCCCAGAGAGGCTGCTGGCGAGGACCAATCGTGGGTCATCTTGTCGCAAGTGCCCAGTTTGCAGGACTCAACCTCTCGAGCAACCTTTCGCGCAACCTCTCTACCCCAAGCTCACACGCCTCCCCCCATTGGACCCCACTTTGTCGCAAAGCGTAGCCTTGCTGGGGTGGCACGTAATGCTCAGGGTCAAACGCTTGAGTTGGTCCAATTAAAGCTCGACACCCATGCTCAGACCCCAGCTCAGGCCCTAGCCAAGCGCTCTTGCCCAAGGTTGGTGGCGATCACAGGGATTGCAAAACCCGAGCAATTTTTTAATATGCTCACCTCCTTGGGGCTCCAATTGAGCGAACGCCTGAGCGCGCGCGACCACGCGGGCGCTGAGGAGTTGATGGACTTGCTGCGTTCTCAGATCGGTCCAACAAGTCCAGAGAGCCCTGAGGTCATCGTGCTCTGCACGGAAAAGGATGCCAATAAGCTCTGGAGTGTTTTCCCAAATGCGTGGTGCGTGGGACTGGAGGTGACGTTGGAGCCAATATTTTTAGAAGAATTTGATTTAGCCTTGCGCCACAGGATATCATCCATTCATGGACACGAAACTCATTGAACTGCTGGTTTGCCCTGTCACCAAGGGCCCGTTGACACTCAACTCAGAGCGTCAAGAATTGATCTCCAAAAGCGCACGTTTGGCCTACCCCATTCGGGATGGCATTCCAATTTTGCTGGAAACACAAGCTCGCACTCTGAGTGACGAGGAGTGTGAGCGTTGAGTCTAGCGCCTGACTTCAGCGTTCTGATCCCAGCGCGCATGGCATCGTCTCGCTTGCCCAGTAAACCCTTGGCCGATATCCAAGGTTTACCCATGGTGGTGCGTGTGGCCCAGCAGGCGCAAAAATCCAGAGCCCAACGCGTGGTGGTGGCCACAGATGATGAGCGTATTTTGCATGCCTGCCAAGAACACGGCGTGCAATGCGTGATGACCGATCAACACCACCCCTCAGGCTCGGACCGACTTGCACAGGCCGCAAGCCTACTAGGACTCTCAGGCCAAGACATTGTTGTCAACGTTCAAGGCGATGAGCCCTTGATTGAGCCCGAACTCATCAACGCAGTGGCCCAGTTGCTGAGCCAGCAGCCTGAGTGCCCCATGGGCACCGTGGCCCATGAAATAAAAAACATTGAGGATTTCAAAAGTCCCCATGTCGTCAAAGTGGTACTCAACCAAAAGTCACAAGCCCTTTACTTCAGCCGTGCCACGATCCCCTTTTGGCGCGATGCCCCGCAAGACGCCATCAATGCACAAGCCACCTTGCCAACTCCCAAGCCACTGAGGCATGTGGGGTTGTATTCATACAGGGCGCAATTTTTGACCACTTACCCCAAGCTCTCCCCCAGCCCATTGGAGAGTCTGGAAGCTTTGGAGCAACTCAGGGTGCTATGGCATGGCTATGCCATCGCCGTGCATGTGACAGAGCTTTCGTGTGCTTTGGGAGTTGATACCCCAGAGGACTTGGAGCGGGTTCGTAAACTTTTTTCATGATGCATGAAGGCCAACCTCGTTTGAAGCCGAGAAGACCTTCCAGTCATGATATCCTTAGAAGCATATAAAGTGACCCTTGGACAAAATAGACTCCCTTGCGCCAACGCCGGGGCCGACATGAGGACCCAGGGCAACAACCTAAAAGAAGGACCGACATGAGACTGATTTTGTTAGGCGCACCAGGCGCGGGCAAAGGTACGCAAGCCACGTTCATTTGCCAACACTACGGCATCCCGCAAATATCGACAGGCGACATGCTTAGAGCGGCCGTCAAGGCCGGTACACCATTGGGTTTAGAGGCTAAAAAAGTGATGGACTCAGGTGCCTTGGTCAGCGATGAGATCATCATTGGCTTGGTCAAAGAGAGAATCTTGCAAGATGACTGCAAAGGCGGTTTCCTCTTTGATGGTTTCCCTCGCACCATCCCCCAAGCGGATGCGATGAAAGCGGCTGGCGTGCATTTAGACTACGTGTTGGAGATCGATGTCCCCTTTGAAGACATCATTGAGCGCATGAGTGGTCGACGTGTACACCTCTCTAGCGGTCGCACTTACCACTTGAAGTTCAACCCCCCCAAAGTTGCTGGTTTGGATGACATGACCTCCGAGCCCCTCATTCAACGAGAAGATGACAAAGAGGAGACCGTCAAAAAACGCCTGGATGTTTACTCCTCTCAAACCCGCCCCTTGGTGGACTATTACTCGTCTTGGAGCAAATCACATGAGCCCCACGCCCCTCACTACCGATGCATCAGTGGGGTAGGAAGTGTGGAGGAAATCAAAGAGAGAGCCTTCAAAGCGCTGGCCAGTTGAGCCTTAAGTTCAGTCCTTAAGTTCAGTCCTTGAGCTCAGTCCTTGAGCTCAGTTCTTAAGCTAGGCCTTTAACTAGGTCTGAAACTAGGTCTGAGCTGCAACTTTCGAGCTCAGACCTCAACCCATCAGATGCAAGGCCAAGGCAATTCGAGCCTTCAAAGGTTGGAGTCGGCTAAAGAGAGCTTGTGTTTGTGAGTTCAGGGGAGTCTTGGCTAGGTCTTCCAAAAAATTGTCTTCTGACTCTTGAGAGATCAATAAAGGGTGACCTCTTAACTCCTCATGTCCCCAAGGCACACGACTTGTCAAGACCACGGTCACCCCCATGGACATGAGCTCCAGCAAGGGTTCTCGCATCGACTCCGACCAAGTACCCGAGCCCGTACCCGCTACTACCAAACCTTCCAAACCCTCCAAACCCTCCAAATCAACGCCAAGCTTTGCGCTCGGTTGAGGATTTTGAAGAGCCCTTTTTTGTTCCACCAAGGCCTGCAACACACTACCGCCCACCAATCCAGCGTGACTCATGACCACGTCCACTCGGGGCCAAGTTCCTCGCTCTAGGATGGTGTTGAGGTTTGGGCGCACAAAGGGCCAAACATCCGCTGGAGGCTCAAAGTCTCGGGGTCGCCAATTTGCACCCCACTCGATGAGCTCGGCTCTGTCGTCATTTGGGCCAGACTGAAAAGCGTTCAAACTCTGAGCGTTCGTCTTTTGCACCCAGTGTCCTGGGTAAACGCTTCCAGCAAAAACCACCCTCACCCCGCCCATCCGATGCTCAATCAAAGCTTGTAGCACCTGCATTGCATCTCGGAGGTTTTGTGCGCCATCGCTGTCATGCGCATCAAAGGCACGCATGGCACCGGTGAGCACCACTGGCTTACTGGTAAGGTTGAGCCATGAAAGCAAAAAGGCAGTTTCCTCCAAAGTATCCGTGCCGTGGGTGATCATCAACCCCTTCACCTCGGGGTTCAATAATGCGGCTTTTACGCGCGACAACAGCACTTGCCAGTGCTCCACGGTCAAATCCTTGCTGTCAATTTGGCAAACTTGTTCAACCATCAGCTCAAAGTGTGGCTTCACGCCCACAAGCCTGGAGTTGCGCAAAATCTCCTCAATCCCAACCTCACCCGCTCTGTAACGCCCCAACTCTGGAGCCCCTGTGGTCACTCCAGCAATGGTGCCACCCGTGCCCAAAACAACAATTTTTTGTGAAAAAGATGAATCCATGTCTTGATTTTTAAAATTAGCTGATTAAAAATACAGATACTGTACACAAAGACAGATTTATCTCATATTCAAGGGAGCCCCCATGATTAAAGCATTCAAACTCACAGATCGACAACAAGAAATCCTTGATTTGATCAAAAATAGTATTTCTCAAACGGGTTCTCCCCCAACCCGTGCAGAAATCGCAGAGGTTTTGGGCTTTAAATCAGCCAACGCCGCTGAAGATCATTTGCGTGCGTTGGCGAAAAAGGGGGTGATTGAATTGGTGAGTGGGCGCTCTAGAGGCATTCGCCTCACTGACTCGTCCTCCGGTTCTAATTCCAGTTCGACCTCGCACTTCAAGCAAGCCATGTTACCGCTTGAAGGCCTGGCCCAATTGACATTGCCCTTGATTGGCCGGGTCGCTGCTGGCTCCCCCATCTTGGCCCAAGAGCATGTGGACCAAACCTATTATGTTGAAGAAAGTTTATTCAATAAAAAACCCGACTACTTACTCAAAGTTCGGGGCATGTCCATGCGAGACATCGGCATTATGGATGGTGACTTGTTGGCGGTGAAAGCCACAAAAGACGCCAAAAACGGACAAATTGTCGTCGCCCGTATCGGGGATGAAGTCACAGTCAAGCGCTTTCAACGCGTTGAAAACCACATCGAGTTGCAAGCAGAAAACCCTGACTACCAAACCATTGTGGTCGAACCAGGAGAGGCCTTTGAGATAGAAGGTTTGGCTGTGGGTTTGATTCGCAACACCATGTTGATGTAAGGAGACAGAACCATGAGCCTCACGCTTTTTGCCCTCTTTAAACTTTTCCAATTGAGTAAACCCCAAACCAAAACTGCACAACTGAGAGCTGTGATCACCCCCGTGCAAGAAAACGAACCCCACGGTAAGTCTCGGGTCTTGGACAAGGATCAAAACCATACCCTGCGCATTGAACCCAGGAGTGAGAGTACCCTCAGTTTGCACAAAGCAAGGCCCCTCACCCCCTTTCAAATTCAAGCCATGGAGGGCGCTTTGGGTAAACCCATGCATGAAAGAACCTTGGCTCGACCCGCCCACAAACGACTGCCCAGTCAAGTGAGGGGCAATGCATCAAGCTCCAACCCCATCATTGTCTCCAATCCTGGCTTCGCTCCTAAAGCCTTGCGAGTCTCGCGTGTGATCGATGCTGGAGTGAGCCGTCACCACGCTGGGCGTATGGTCTTGTCTGGCAGCATGCAAGCGGTCTGCGCTGAGCTTGATCGATTGACAGCGCTCTAAATTCGCCGTCTAACACTATCTACTCTCCCGGAAAAGGGCGTGCACTTGTTGAACGTGTGCGCGCCTTTTGTATTTTCAGACCCCGCCTTCCCAACAGCTCTCAGCACTTGAGCTCATTAGCCGATTGGGCTTGTGGTTTAATCAGGGTGGAGAGACTGGAGGTGTGACGGCTTTGGGCGCCAGAGGGCATTTTGCAAGTAAACCTAAACGCATCACACACTGGATTGGGCTTTTGCGCTCAGGGTCATCCAGCCCTGAGCATTATGGGTAATAAACATGAACATTGTGATCTTAGACGACTACCAAGACGTCGTTCGTAAACTCGATTGCGCAGAGAAACTCAAGGGCTTTAACACAAAGGTCTACAACAACACCGTCAAAGGCATGGGCCAATTGGTGGTCAGGTTAAAGGATGCTGAAGTACTTGTGCTCATTCGAGAACGTACCCCCATCAAGAGAAGCATCCTGGAGAAATTGCCCAAGCTCAAACTGATCTCGCAAACCGGTAAAGTGAGTTCGCACCTGGATGTTCAAGCTTGCACGGAGTTGGGCATTGTGGTGAGTGAAGGCTTTGGCTCTCCCATTGCACCAGCTGAGATGACCTGGGCCTTGGTGATGGCTGGCGCGCGGAGACTGCCCCAATACATCAGCAACCTCAAACACGGCGTGTGGCAACAGTCAGGGCTTAAATCAGCCCACATGCCCAACAATTTTGGCTTGGGCACGACCTTGAATGGTAAAACCTTTGGGATTTGGGGCTACGGCAAAATTGGCCAACTTGTCGGCCAGTACGCAAAAGCTTTTGGAATGACCGTGCAAGTCTGGGGGAGTCAGGCCTCTAGAGACAAAGCGGTCAAAGACGGTCACACAGCGAGCGAGAGCAAAGAGGAGTTTTTCAAAAGTTGCGACTATGTAAGTTTGCACTTGAGACTCAATGAGCAAACACGAGAGATCGTGACAGCAGTTGATTTGTCAATGATGAAACCCACAGCGATGCTCATCAACACATCGCGTGCAGAGTTGATTGAGGAAGGAGCCTTGGCCAAAGCCTTGATTCAAGGCAAGCCTGGTCTGGCAGGGGTCGATGTTTTTGAGAGTGAACCGATCTTGCAAGGCAATGCGCTCTTAAAACTAGAGAATTGCATTTGCACGCCGCACTTGGGGTATGTGGAGCAAAATTCGTATGAGCTCTATTTTGGCACGGCGTTTGACAATGTGGTCAATTTTGCCAATGGCAAACCCACATTGGTGGCCAACCCAGAGGTACTCCAAAGCGCACAAAGGCGCTGACTATCGGCGAATGCCTCACCAACTAAATCGTTGGAGGCTCACTCCGCCCAAGAGTCACTGAAGCTGTCAAAAAATTGATGCCGAGCACCGCTTTGTCTCAGCAACCCATCAAGGACTTGGGTGGATTCTTCAAAGCTCGAGTAATCAAACTCGAACGCAGTTTCAGACTTCTCTGAATCTTCAAAATAACTGGGGCTTATGTTTTTTGCCCCCTTGACTCTTGGTGTTGCCATGTTGTGCCCCTGTTGAATGTTGAAGTCAATTGAATATGTCCTAAAAGTTAACCGACTTGGGGTGTCATCATTTCAACACCCCCTACACTCAATGCAATTGGCATGCCACCCAAGATAACATTCAAATCGAGGCATTCGCTGTCAAGTTAGAGTTGAATGCCAGACTGTCTACCCGCTCTATTAACGATCTCTAAACGATCTCTAAACGATCTTTAACTGGTCTGTAACCGCTCTGTAACCGCTCTTATCCCTCCGAGTTGGAGAGACACCCATGAAACCGGAGAAACCCTTCGATGGTGGGAGCAAAGCGTTCAAACTCCTCTTTATCAAATTTAATTTGAAAGTTCCTCAAAGTCTCCGACTGCGCGTCGTAGTCAAAAAACAGTTTCCATTGGAGGACTTGGGGCGTGGACTGGATCAAATGGAAATTCGAAGAAAACGCCATACTCCAGTGCTGGTCATGGGGCGGGGTGTTTTTTCGAACCACGAGCACATTGAGTTCACCAGAGGCCGCGTGGTTGAGTAAATTTTGAACTTGATGCACCCTCAAAAGTGGGAGCAACTTGGGGTTCAACTTCATGTCCTCCACGATGGAGAAAGCCTGTGCTTGAACCCCTTCAGTTTGGGACAAGGGTTTGTCTAAAAAATGAGAGTCAAAGTACTGGGCCAAACCCGCAGGACTGGGCAGAACACCCAAGGTTTGCAAAAACCGTTCTACATCGATGGGGAAACTTGGATTCATGCTCAATTGGGGGTCAAATCACAGGTGCAGACAATAAAGATTCAACCCCAATAAGGTTTGCGATACTTCTAACTCCACGTCGAAATCGCTCGCTTGGGTGGCGATTTGCCCCAAAAAAGGTTTATTCATGCCAACATTTTATAAAGGGACATGATACCCAGATTTAGCAAACAATTGATGGGTTCATTGCTCAATCAAATTCTCTTTTCCAACGGGCAAACTGCCGGACCAAGGTGGACGGCAGTGAGTTTAAACCTCTCCACATCGCCTTATCTCAACAAAGCCCCGACCCCGCCTCGTAACCTCTCACAAAGCATCGACGCCTGAGTCTGCTGTCCGAATGCGTTTGGCACCCTCTAAATCCATCACAAACAACTTGCCGTCTCCAATTTTTCCGGTTCTGGCCGCACTGGTGATCACTTCGATCAACTCGGACAATCGTTCCTGGGGAACGGCCAACTCCAAACGCACCTTGGGGATGAAATCATAG
>DAISKH010000084.1:0-12772 GCA_036821105.1 Limnohabitans sp. | reverse complement strand
CCTCTGCCAAAGGCCCGGCGCCCATCATTCAGGTCTCGGGCCGCACTTTTCCGGTGGAAGTGCGCTACCGTCCCTTTGAAGAGCAACGTGACTACGGGATGAATGAGGCCATTGCGGATGCGCTTGATGAGCTTTGGAGTAACCCGCACCAGTCGGGCGACGTTTTGGTGTTCTTGCCAGGCGAGCGAGAAATTAGAGACGCAGCAGATCATTTGAGGGAGCATCTTCGCCAACAAGTCACCCTCTCAAGCGCCGAGGTGCTGCCGCTTTTTGCCAGACTCACCCCGGCTGAGCAAGAGCGTATCTTTGCGCCGCATTCGTCTAGACGCGTCGTGTTGGCCACCAATGTGGCGGAGACCTCGCTCACGGTGCCAGGAATTCGCTATGTGATTGATTCGGGTCTTGCACGTGTGAAGCGCTACAGCTTTAGAAGCAAGGTGGAGCAACTGCTGGTGGAGCCCATCTCACAAGCGGCTGCGGCCCAGCGCGCGGGACGTTGCGGTCGGGTGGCGGATGGGATTTGTATCCGACTCTTTGATGAGAAAGACTTCGCCTCACGTGCACCCTTCACTGATCCAGAGATTTTGCGCAGCTCCCTTGCCGGAGTGATTCTTCGCATGAAGTCACTTCACTTGGGAGATGTGGAGAGATTTGCCTTTTTAGAGCCCCCGCGGCCCAAAGCAATCACCGATGGCTACCAACTCCTTAATGAACTGGGTGCTGTGAACGACGAGCATGAGCTCACCCCACTGGGGGCTCAGTTGTCCAAATTGCCCCTGGACCCACGTGTTGGGCGCATGATCTTGGAGGCCAAAAGCCGAGGCGCTTTGCACGAAGTGCTCATCATCGCTTCGGCGCTCAGTGTGCAAGATGTACGCGACAGACCTCTCACGGCTCAAGGTGCAGCGGACCAAGCCCATGCCAAGTTCAAAGACGACAAGAGTGAGTTCTCAAGTTACCTTACGCTTTGGAACTGGATTGCCTCATTGCGTGGTGATAAGCCCCTGACTGTAAAAGCCCCCGAGCCCGATGGCGTGGAGCTTGAAGAGGGAACAGTTTCAGAACAATCTGCGTCTGAGGCTTCTTCCCAAGAGCCCACAAAGCCTCAAAGCACTGCGTCCATCTCGCCCCAGCAAAGGGCCATTGAAAAGCGTATTTTGGAGAGACAGCAAGCCCAAGCGGCCAGCAAAGTCATTGCGCTGAAGCCTCCATCACCTTCCAAAAAGGGGCAACCGGCAAGAGGCGGTGGTGCGCACAATGGACACAATTCCAATGTCAATGCCAAGGGCCATCCCTCCGCCAGTGGACAAGGGACTCCCGTTCGAATGAGTGTGAGGCAGTTTGAGGCCTTGTTGAGACAAAACTTTATCAATGTGCGGCGTCTTCGGGAGTGGCGAGATGTCTACACCCAACTCCTCACGGTGGTGAAGGATCAGGGCTGGCGAATGAATGCGAACCCAGCGAGTTTTGAGCAGTTGCATTTGAGCTTACTGTCAGGACTTTTGGGCAACATTGGCTATAAGCCCGCTGAGGAAGAGTACTACTTGGGTGCTCGTGGCATCAAGTTTTATCGACACCCGGGTGCTCAGTTGAAGAAAAAACCAGGTCAGTGGGTGGTGGCTTCTGAGATCATGGAGACCACGCGTTTATTTGGCAGAGGCATTGCCAATATCGAGCCCAAGTGGTTGGAAGAGGTGGGGGCTCATTTACTCAAGCGTCAATTGCTCGATCCCCATTGGGAAAAGAAGACCGCGCAAGTGACCGCCTTGGAGCGTGCAACACTCTACGGCTTGGTGGTCTATAACGGACGCAAAGTCCCTTATTCGCGTGTTGATCCCGCGGGTGCAAGGCAGATGTTCATCCGAGAAGCCTTGGTACACGGGCAGTGGGAGACTCGGCTTGAATTTTTGTCGGCCAACCAGCGTTTGGTAGAAAACATTTTAGACATTGAGCATAAAACACGTCGTCAAGACGTCTTGGTTGATGATGAGTTGATCTATGCTTTTTATGATGAACATTTGCCCTCCCATGTCTGCAGTGGGCACACGTTGGAGAAGTGGTACGAAGAACAAGTAAGACCCACGGCCAACCCGCAGCCTTGGGGCGTGCAAGCCAAGAGCACTCCTGCGTCTCGAGAGAGGCTGCCGCTACTGATGACGCGAGATAACTTGATGCGTCACCAAGCCAGCAGTGTGACCTACACGGCCTTCCCCCCTACGGTGCGTTTGGGCGGTGTGGACTGTGCTGTTCAGTATTTGCATGAGCCCGGTTCTCCACGAGACGGCATGTCGATCACGGTTCCACTCTTTGTATTGAATCAAGTCCAAGACGAACGCGCCGAGTGGCTTGTGCCTGGCATGCTCAAAGATAAAATTCAAGCGCTCCTTAAAACCTTGCCCCAAAAGCCTCGCGGTCGTTTGGTTCCATTGCCGCAAAGTGCACAAGCTCTCTTTGAAGAATTGAGCCAAGACGAAGTTTTTGGTGCGGGTCCTTTGATGGCGGCATTATTAAAGCGTGTTAAAGCGCGAGTGGATTTGGATTTGAAGCCCACCGACTTTAAAACCGATATGCTCTCTCCACACTTTTGGTGTCACTTTGTGGTGGTCGATGAGCACGGAAGACAACTAGCACAGGGAAGAAATTTAGGCAGTTTGAAGGCTCAACTTGGGACCCAAGCGCGAGGGGCATTTCAGGCCCTAGCAGCATTGAAGTCTCGGAGTACAAATGACAGACAAAATATTGAAGACACACTTGAGCGTAAAGTCACAAACGCTAGTCACAGTCGCGCGAACAATATCTCACACTCCGACTCTAAGCCCACGCCTGCGGGGACGCTTGCAGTCAACGAATCACGTTCAAACGGGCAACGATCCGCGGGTGCTGATCAGCATGTAAGAGCGGACTCAGCCCTTGGCAGTTCAAACCAAGGAACCCCTGGTTTAGATAGCATGACAGCCTGGAGGACTTGGGGGTTTGGAGAGTTGCCTGAAATCATGGAAATCGGCAAGGGGGCACAGTCTCTCATCGGATACCCAGCCTTGGTGGACCGCACCGACCATGTGGTGTTGGAGGTGTTTGATGAACCCCACTTGGCCCAGGATCGTCATGTTCATGGTCTGAGACGACTCTTTCGGCTACAACTTAAAGACTCCATCAAGTATTTGGAGAAAAACCTACCCGATGCGACTGCGATGGGATTTGCTTTCATTCAATTGTTTCCCAAAGCAAAAAATGAAGAGCTCTTTACCCAACTTATTGATGTCGCGCTTGATCGCGCGTTTCTTATGCAACCTTGGCCTCAAGATGCCGTATCTTTTGAATCAAGATTGAGTGAAGGTCGCACACGACTTAATCTGATCGCCCAAGAGGTAGCTCGCTCTGCGCATGCGATTTTGACTGCAGCTCAATTGGCTAAAAAGAAACTCAAGGATTTGAAACCACCGGTGGAGGTGGTCTCTGATGTTGAAGGTCAATTGGATCGAATCTTGAGTGTGCAGTTCTTGGCGACCACACCTTATGCGCAGTGGCAGCATTTGCCAAGGTACTTGAAGGCGATCGCGCTCAGGTTAGACAAGTTCAAAGCCGATCCTAAGAGAGATCAAACTAAATTGTTGGAGATCAAACCTCTTGAGCAACGATATTGGCGATGGATCGCCGATCGTCGCGGTCAACAAGATGACCGCAGTCTTGAGTTTCGCTGGCTACTTGAAGAATTAAGAGTAAGCGCCTTTGCCCAAGAGCTTAAAACCCCTCAGCCTGTGAGTGTAAAGAGGCTAGAAAAAGCTTGGGGTCTCTTAATTCAATAGACCGCCCCATTACTGCACGTATAAAGAAATAAATCCCTGGGTGGGATCACTGGGTGTCAAGGGGTAACCCATCTCCACCCAAACTTGATGGCCTGCATTGTCAGCATAGGCTCTTAGGGTCAGCAGCAAAGAGCGCTTGGGGTTGACGGTGCTCACTAGGCCCGAGGGCGAGAGCATGCTGGCGACTTGTGCCGGTGAATAATTGAGTGCCAACACATTGAAAGTGGTGCCTGGGTTGCCGTCGTAGATGGCCTCAGAGTAGCCCCCTTGAGCATTGGGGACCAAGGTCGAGGCGGGTGTGGGTGGGCCTTCAGGCTTGATCCCACAATCCTCCCATCCTTGCCAACCCGTGCCACTCGCACTCGCTTTGCCCCAAGCCGCTACTGGGTCAATGGCATTCCAATTGGCACTCATCATAAGAGCTGCGCTTTGGCTATAGTCTCCCAAGTTGATGTCAGAGATGATGGTGTTCGTATTTCCTACCCCTGAGATACAAGCCACTGCTAATCCTGGCAAATTTGCATTGGTGTACTGTGTGAGCACCAAATTTGATCCAGCCTTTAAGAGTTGTGAGGCGTTGGGTGCGGTGAGGACAGCAGGCGCAGACACCATCGGTGTCAACACTAGACCTTGAAATGCACTGTTGCCCACCACCAGACTGTGTGGGTAGTCAATCGGAGACGATGTGGAGGGCGTTGAGGTAGAGGATCCACTGGAGGCGGATCCTGAACTGCTTCCAGCACCTGTGGATGGAGATGTCGATGTGGATGAGCCCGTGGTTGGGCTCGTGCTAGTGCTAGTGCTTGAATTAGCCCCACCGCCACCACCTCCGCCGCATGAGACCAGAGCCATTACTAAAGAGGTGACAAGCACATAGCCCTTCATTTTGAAACTCTTGCTTGGGTAAGGGATGGCTGGTTTCATAGTTTTGGCTCGCTTTGTGTGGTGCATGGTGCTTATGAGTTGTAAGTTCACTCGAGTTTGGGTGAATTCAAAATAATGAATTAATTCTATGGCCAAAAAAAACTCCATTGTCTCTCAAACACAGTGGCTTGAGGATCAATGGAGTTGAGTGTTCAACGGAGGATCTTCCGTTGAGTTCTTCCAGAAAAGTGGTGTGGCCGCTTTGAAGGCAGGCCACACAAGCTTTTAAGTGTCTCGCTGAGATTTTGATTCTTTGTTTTAAGGGTTGGGAATCAAAGTTGGAGAGATGGACTGGGCGCCCAATTTATAAATATTGGCTGCATCCAGGGGTGTAATGAATCCGCGTGAGACCAATGCATCGGTCGCAGCACTGAACTTGGAGATATAGTCTGCACGACCTAAATACAAGTTCGAGAGTGGAGCGCGTGGGTCACCTGCTGCCTGGGCCGCTGCTGCCGTCAAGGGCAACTGGATCGCAGAGCCGGTTGAAGAACAACTCTCACCCAATGCATGGTAAGTACCGCGGATATTCCAACCCGCATAGGTCGCGACAGGGACAGCCAACTCAGGCATCAAAATGCCAGAGATATCATTGCCGTTCTTGTCCACTTTAGGCACCAAGATGGTGTACTGCTTAGACAAGTTGGGGGCTGGGACAGCCTTGCTGTAATCGGTCACAACCAATTGGTTCACTGCACCCGCAAAGATTGCATTCAACGACTGTGCCGTTGTCATTGCAATATTGGGCACTGTTGCCGTGGTCAATACGGGGAAGCCAATCGCCGCATTGGTGGCTGGAACCAAAGTTCCAGCAGCCACAGTGGGATACTGTGATGCGGGAGGATTGGTGCCCTTGGTCACCCATGATTCCATGGCAGGAATCAAAGCACGAATCACAGGGTATTCAGACACTGGAGAAGGTGCGAACTGGCACAAGTTGCTGGTAAAGAGCGTTGAGGCAGTGGTTGCCGCGGGCTGACTCACAATACCTGTCGTGACACCAGCGCCACCGCCGTGTTGTGTACCTGAGACCAAGTAGTAGCGCACATTGCTGGGCAATGAAATGTCTTTACCTGTGCCGTCTGTCACGTTCAATGAAGCGCGACCACCCCACCATTCAAAGCTACCATCGATTTGCATGATTTTGGGGCAAGTATTGGTGGTCAAACACTGCTTCATCAAACCGTCTGTGTTACCACTGATGGGGTCGGTGATTGTGGTGTATGAGAAGGGGAACTGGTCGCCAGGCATCCAGTGATCTTCGTGCATTTTGGACCAGCGGCCACCTTGGTTAAAGCGCCAGTTCGTCCAAGTTCTGCGACCTGCAGAAATGATCGGAATCATCCCGTCAAAGACTTTACCGCCAGTGGCATTGTCATTGAAGCCTTGGTACAAAAAGTCACGCAAGTAGCGACCTGATTGAGAGATACCCTCGCCAATGGCAACGTCGTAGTTGGTGCTGGGGTTACTGGCACAGTTGCTAGGATCAGCGCAAGCGGCACCTTTCATGTCGTTCAAGGGGTTGGGATTGCCTTGTGCGTCATAGGAGGAGTTCTTGAGGAAACTGATCAAGTCGCGAACAGCAGCAAAGCCAATGCCTGAGACCGTTGGGTTTTTGGCGTTGTAGACGAAGCTATAAATCGTGCCTGAATCAGGTGCAACACTGCCGCCATTGGGTGTTGGAACACTGGCAGGAGGCGTGAACTGAACAGAGACTGAGCCATTGGCCGCAGTCACGTATGACCAATTGGTCACAGGCACCGAGGGCACGCTGTAGTCTTGTTGGCCCGATGCGTTGAGCCATGACTGACGAGCCGTGAAAGTCACTTGCGACATGTCGGTCATGGACGCAGGTGGGTAGGTCAAGGGAATGAGGTTTTGAGTGCCGCCTGCGTAGTCAGGGATGTACTCCTCACGGCTTAAACCGGTGATGGGGGAGCCGTCTGAGTTGGTCGCAATGGGAAAGTTGGTTCCCACCAAGCCAGTACCCGCAATGGTGGAATTGCCTGTTTGGGCAATGTTACTTTGCCAGCCACTCCAGACCACGGTATAGCCTGCGCTCAAAATTGAGGGGAATGCAGAGGAGGGTGCAGCACCAGTATCAATGGCGCCTGGACCTACGAACTGTGCCAAGCCGTTTTTGTTACCACGGTTGACCACATCATAGAACATCACACGACGCCCGGTGCTGGCTGACTTGGGACGCAAAATGACCACGTCAGTGGAATAAGCCACCAAGCCGTCTGCGCCAACAGGAGCATTTTGAATGTCAACGATACCCGCATTGTTGGGATGTTTGGGGTTGAGTTTGCCTTTGACAACTCCTGTGATGTAACTGTAAGGACCAGCCGCACCTGCAGGTGTTGCTCCACCAAAAGCGTCAGCGGTCGAGGTTACTGTGAATGAATCCACAAAACCCGGAGAGTTGGCCAAACTGGGGGCCAAGTTGTTCGAGGTGTTTGAGCACGCGACCAAGGCACTGGCCATGGCAACGGCTGCGTAGAGAAGTTTCATTGTGGTATATCCTTATGCATACGGAGTGATTTGTAAGGCGAAAGAGCTGAAACCTCCGTCACTGTTTCAGTCGCGCTATGTTACGTTTGAATGACATTCTCACTCGACGGGGTTAACCCTTGAGGATTCCCTCGTTGTTGAGCTCAAAAAGTCCCATCTGGTGAAAGGGCTTTTAGGTTCACTCGAACGCGTCTGAGCGTATGCGCTGATAGCGCTCGTTTCGAATATGTGTTAAAAACAAAGGTTTGATTAAAGGCCTAAATAATGGCCTAGTATGGTGCCAAAAGCTCATTAAAAACCAAGATCGACACGGAGCGCAAAAAGCGTTTTTAAGACATCAGATTTTGGTAATTCAACAATCAAAGCAAACCATTCACTTCGATCACTTAAAGTTGAATTGTCTGTCACTTCCGCCTCAATGGGTCAAGTTCGATCATTCCCCCTTACTTCATTTTTAATTGGATTACTTTTAAATGCTCGACATCTTCAATCACTTCATGCCGAACTCGATTTTTGATCGGCTCGAAAAACTCGTTCCTGGGCACGTCGCTTTAAAAGCCTTTCCAGAGCGTCCCTCACTTTTGGATTTGTCCTCTCGTTTGGCCATGATGGACGAGTTTGAGGGCTTACAGCAAGTTCTCTCCCTCTCCAACCCACCCATAGAACTTTTGGGTGGCCCTGACGTCACTCCATTGCTTGCAAGAATCGCCAACGACGGGTTGGCGGAAATTTGTGACAAGCACCGGGATCGTTTTCCTTGTTTCATTGCGTCTATGCCAATGAACAATGTCCAGGCGTGCCTGGATGAGATCGACCGCACCGTGGGTGGACTTGGTGCCAAGGGCATTCAAATATTCACCAATGTTGCGGGTAAGCCTTTGAGCGCTCCAGAGTTTCGCCCTATCTTCAAAAAAATGCACGAGCTCGATTTGCCCATTTGGATACACCCCATTCGGGGCCCCAATTTTGCAGACTACGCCACTGAGTCTCAATCAGAGAACGAAATTTGGTTCAGCTTTGGTTGGCCCTATGAAACCACGGCATGTGCAACTCGATTGATTTTCTCTGGAATTTACGATGAGATGCCCGGCTTAAAAATCGTCACCCATCACATGGGGGGCATGATTCCATTTTTTGCAGGCAAAATTGAACTCGGGTTTGATCAAATATTTTTTGGCACCTCCAAGATCAACCCCAGGGTTGAGAAGGCGGGCTTGAAAAAACCAATTCTTGACTACTACAAGATGCTCTATGCCGATACCGCACTCAATGGAGGTGTTGCTGCGACCCAGTGTGGCTATTCTTTCTTTGGAGATGAGCACTCTGTTTTCGCAACCGACGCACCCTTTGATGCCGAGGACGGTCGATTACTGATTCGCAGTACGATCGCAGCGGTGAATGCGCTTCAAATTTCTCAGGCGCAAAAAGATCTAATCTTCGAAGGCAACGCGAAGCGACTTTTAAAGTTGGCATAAAGTACTTTTACTTTGTGCTCATCTGAATGACCCAGGTCTCTTTTGAACTCAGGGTCCTCTTGAGAAGCCTGTTTTTACCAATTATTTTTTAACTTTTAGGATTGCTGTCGTGATTGAATACTCTAACGTCACAGTGCCCATGCGGGATGGTCAGATGGGGGCCTATTTGGCCGTACCTGAGGGTCCCCCCAAAGGTGCCATCATCGCTATCATGGAAATCTGGGGTGTGAACCACACCATGCGTGAGCATGCTAAAGAGTTTGCCCAAGCCGGCTTCATTTGTTTGGTGCCTGACCTCTTTTGGCGACAAGAGCCAGGGGTTGAGCTCTCGGACCACAACCCCGACGATGTCACCAAAGCCTTTGATCTTTACTATGATTTTGATTACGACTTGGGTGTCGAGGATATGAAAGACACCATGGCCTACCTCAAAACATTGCCCCAGTGCAATGGGCATGTGGGCGCGGTCGGTTACTGCTTGGGTGGCAAGTTGTGTTATTTGATGTGTTGCAGAACCGATATCGATTGTGCAGTGGCTTATTACGGCACCTATATCGAGCATCGCATCAAGGAGGTCGTGAACTTGCACCGTCCTTTCTTACTTCACATGGCCATGAAGGACCGTTGGGTCCAAGCCGAGGTCAATGATTTGCTCGAGCGCCGTTTGTCTCCCAACCCACTCGTGACGATTGAGAAGTATCCCGGCGCCGATCATGCCTTTGCAAGGCACGGTGGGCGCACTTACAGTAAGCCCGAAGCCGACAAGGCGCTTGGGATCTCGATAGATTTCTTTAAGAAAAATCTATAAATCGTTTTCACTTTCATTGAGGTGAAAGCTGTTTTTTATTTTCAGTCTAAAGTCAACTCAGGCTTTGCCAGAGCGCAAAGCTCTTAAGTGCAAAGCCATGGGTCTGAGGAGCCATCAGCATGGGTCAACATAAAGAAGAAACGCGTGACGGTATGCGCATTCATTGGGATGCGCCCATCGTGATGGATGATGGTCTCACGCTGCGAGCGGATATTTATCTGCCGTTAAAAGAAGGTCAATATCCCGTCATCTTGACCTATGGCCCTTACGGTAAGGGCTTGGCTTTTCAAGAGAGCAACACCGTGGCTTGGGAGCATTTGGTCAAACACAACCCTGAAGTTTTGCAAGGATCGAGCAATCTCTATCAAGCCTGGGAGTTGGTGGACCCAGAGAAATGGGTGCCCGATGGCTATGCCTTGGTCAGAGTCGATTCTCGCGGAACGGGGAGGTCACCAGGATTCGTCGATCCGTGGTCACCGCGAGAGACCCAAGATCTGTATGCCTGCATTGAGTGGTCAGCCGCGCAACCATGGTGCAATGGGAAAGTGGGTTTGAACGGAATATCCTACTACGCGATGAACGCTTGGCAGGTGGCCACACTCTCACCGCCACATTTGAGTGCCATTTGCGCTTGGGAGGGTAGCAGTGACTATTACCGTGAGGCAACCTATCACGGCGGCATCATGAGTGGATTTCTCACCAATTGGTTTCCCAGGGCCGTGCACCGCTCGCAGTACGGTTGCGGAGAACGAGGCTCACGCTCCAGGGTGACGGGAGAGTTGGTGTGTGGACCAGAGATTTTGAGCGAAGAAGAACTTCAAAAGAACCGAATTGATTATGAGGCTTGGATCTTGGCGCATCCTTTGGTCGATGATGAGCACCGCTCTCGCACGCCTGATTTGTCAAGCATTACGGTGCCCGTTCTCTCCGCCGCCAATTGGGGAGGCCAGGGGCTTCACACCCGCGGTAATTTTGAAGGTTTTATGGGGGCTGCATCGAAGGACAAATGGCTTGAAGCCCATGGCGGTGCGCATTGGGAGAGCTTTTACACCGACTACGGGATAGGCTTACAAAAGAAATTCTTTGGCCACTTTTTAAAGGGTGCGCAAACGGGTTGGGATCAGCAGCCTCGGGTGCTCCTTCAAGTGCGCCATGTGGATCACTTTGAAGAGCGCCACGAGGAGGAGTGGCCTTTGGCAAGAACGCAATGGACGCGCTTTTACCTCCATCCAGAGAGCGGTCAATTATCAAAGATGGTTCCTGAGCTGGACAAAGCCAAAACGCTCAGCTACGAGGCACAAGGAGACGGGGTGATGTTCTTGACCCCACCCCTAAAAGCACCCATGGAGATCACCGGCCCCGTTGCCTTGAAGCTTAAGTTGTCATCCTCAAGCCATGATGCTGATGTATTTGCTGTGCTCAGAGTGTTCACGCCCGATGGTCGTGAGATCACCTTCCAAGGCTCCAACGACCCCAGAACACCCATTGGTTTGGGCTGGCTTCGTGCTTCACACCGAAAGCTCGACAAGGAGAAATCCTTGCCCTACCGACCGTTTCACACCCACGACGAAATTCAGCCACTAGCCCCTGGTGTAGCGGTGGATTTGGATGTGGAAATCTGGCCCACCTCCATTGTTGTGCCAGCGGGTTTCAGAGTGGGGTTGAGTCTACGTGGACGAGATTATCAAAATCCTGGTGAGCCACTGGTGATCCCTGGGCTTAAATACTCCACCACTGGGGTGGGTCCTTTTGTGCACATTCACCCCAAAAATAGACCTCCCGAGGTTTTTAATAATCGCCATACGCTTCACTTCGAACCAGGAAGCGAGCCTTATGTACTCTTGCCACTCATTCCATCCAAGGCAAAGCTCCCTGCAGCTGATCCAGTGAAATGAGTATTGCCTTATTTTTTACAAGACCTGAAAAAGTTGAGACCATGAAACAATCCGATTGCTTAAAGACTCATCTCACCAAGAGTGTGAAACTATTGACTATGGGCCGCGAAATGGTCTGCGATGTGAGTAAATTGTTGAGTATCACCTTGGCCTTGATCACGGGCTTGGTGCTTTTTCCCACCCTTGCCCAGGCTCAGTCTGCCTCTGGTGGTGCTTATCCCAGCAAGCCCATTCGTTTCATTGTTCCGTTTCCTGCGGGTAGTGCGCCCGATGCTATTGCTCGCATTGTTTCCCAAAGTTTGCAACAAACTCTTGGCCAACCCATTGTGATTGACAATAAGCCTGGAGCCCAAGGAGCAATTGCTGCAGCAGAGGCGGCAAGATCGCCTGCCGATGGTTATACGATTTTTGGGGCCAACAATACGACGATGGCGGCCAATCCGAGTTTGTTTAAAAAACTCAACTACGACCCCATCAAAGACTTCACCCCGATAGCTCTGTACATCACGGCTTCACTCACGTTGGTGACCAAGGCGGATTTTCCTGCTCAAAATACCAAAGAGTTTTTGGCACTCATCAAGTCTAAAAAGGGGGATATGACCTATGGCTATGCATCTGCAGGGATGCAAATTGCTGGGGCTGAAATGAAGCATCTCGCTGGTGTCGACTTTCTAGAAGTGCCCTATAAAGGCGTACCTCAAGCGGTCAATGATGTGCTTGGAGGTCAACTCTCATTTACCTTTGCCGATAACGCAGTGGCGTTTACTCAAATTCGTGGCGGCAAACTCAAAGGTTTTGGTATCACTGCAGCCAAGCGCACCCCTTTGATGCCCGAGATGCCGTCACTGGCCGAAGAGATGCCAGGCTTTGATGTACAAGTCTGGAGTGGATTGGCAATTCCGGTGGGCGCGCCCAAAGAGGTCATTGACAAGCTCTCGGATGCATCTCAAAAAGCCATGGCCAACCCGGATGTCACTACAAAACTCCAAACTTTGGGTCTAGATCCGGCTTACATGGGACCGGAGGAGTTCAGCCGATTCATCGTTTCAGAAAAAGCCAAATGGGCTCGGCAAATTAAATTGGCGGGTATCCAACCCGAATAATTATTTGTTTTTCAAGTGCCCTGAGGATTCAAATTGAGCTGTTCTTGGGTTTATAGAAAATGGGCGATGTTTGGGTGAGAGGCTTTTTTGAAGAAAGGCTTGAGTGGACTGGTTGCTGATATCATGAACTAACTTCGAGACGTTCAACACGTTCAACCTTTTCACCATTTCACTCCATTCTCACTCGTCCTCTCTCCCATGGCGCAAGATTCGAGCACCTCTCTAGTTCAACCCGCTGGCCTTAGGG
>DAISKH010000083.1:0-13013 GCA_036821105.1 Limnohabitans sp. | reverse complement strand
AAAAGTTGCACTTACTTTCTGAGCGCGCCAGGCTATAAATTACACAGGCAGATTGATTTAGTCGATTTTTGATCGAGTTCTAGCAATGGGACTCCCCTATCACATCCAAAAAATTAGAAATCAACTGGTCTCTTAAAGTTGAAATCATTTCAGTTTTTCAAACACATTCGCAGATCTCCAATTCGATATTGATGAGCGTTTTTATTCTTATCTTCCAAACGATCACCTCTGAGTGGCGAATTGACCTCTGTAAGCTCAAAATTTCATCTAGGGTTTTCCCCGATCACCACCAGGTTTTAAATATAACTAAGAATTTTCATTGACCGGTGAGAGATAATCGCTGCTTTAGAGTTGAGATAGAAGAATTAGATCTTCAATTCATTCGTTTTTTAAACGTTTTTTTAGTCCTCTTGCATTAAAAGCTCGCGGCCTTTGGATATTACACACTGAGAACACTATATGAAAATTGGCATCGTTGGCGCAGGCCTTGGGGGATTGACTGCGGCTTTATCATTCATCAAGAGAGGCTTTGAAGTCAAAGTATTCGAGCAAGCCAGCGAGTTAAGAGAATTGGGAGCGGGTGTTCAATTGGGCCCCAATGCAGTGGGTGTTCTTTATAACTTAGGATTAGAGAAAATTCTCAATGAACACACTTTCGTTACTGAAGGAAAAAATGTTCGACTCTGGAACACGGGTCAAACATGGCCCTTGTTTGACCTAGGCACGATGGCCATTGAGCTCTATGGATTTCCTTATCTCACAATGCACCGTGCTGACTTGCAAAAAATATTACAACGTGAGGTTGAGCGGTTAAAACCCAATGCCATTGTCTTGAATGCCAAGGTCAAATCGGCATCACAACATGGTCAACATGTCAGTATTGAATTTGAAAACGGCGATCACCATGAATGTGACTTACTCATTGGTGCGGACGGCGTTCATTCTGCGATTCGTGCCTGCCTATTTGGCCAGCACGATGCCAAACAGTCGGGCATCATGGCCTGGCGAGGAGTCATTGATGCGAGCAAACTGCCCTCACACATGCATCAACGAGTCGCGACCAACTGGGTGGGACCTGGCGCACACGTGGTTCAATATCCATTGAGAAATGGGGCTTTGATGAATTTTGTTGGCGCCATTGAGGGACAACGCTGGGAGATCGAATCTTGGTCAGAGAAAGGCACCACTGAAGAATGCCTCAATGACTTTGTCGGTTGGCACTCCGATATCCAAACTCTCATCAAGACCATCGACACCCCATACAAATGGGTCTTAAAAATCAGGGACCCAATGAGCACTTGGACGAAAGGAAGTATCACACTACTTGGAGATGCTTGTCATCCCATGCTGCCCTTTTTAGCACAAGGTGCAGGTATGGCACTTGAAGATGGTTATATATTGGCTAGGTGTGTGGAGAAATACTCAGCCTCTCTACCCCAAGCGCTCAAACGCTACGAAGAGCTTAGGATCAAGCGCACAGAGGCTGTGGTGCTTGGTTCCAATGCTAACGCAAAGCGTTTTCACAACCCAGCCTTGGCCGATGCTAAAGGCGCCGAGGCTTATGTCAGCAATGAGTGGCAAGAAGAAAAAGTCAAAGAACGCTACGATTGGCTGTTTCGCTATAACGTGGAAAGTATCGAAATCTAGACAACTTATTGACTAGCATTTTTTGACCCCACCAATCTTGTTCTTTATTCGACCATAAAAAATTAAAAAGAGATCATCAAGGTCTTCTTTTATTGCTCATTGACAGGCACTCACTCGTGTACGCATTCAAATTCATAAAGGCGCAATCAATCTCTGAGGCACTAAAGATGCTTCAAAACGAAGAAAACGCTAAGATTATTGCGGGTGGGATGACCTTAATTCCCACCATGAAGCAGCGCTTGGCCTCGCCTAGCGCACTGATCGATTTATCGTCGATCTCACTCTTGCATCAAATCCAAGTGCAAGGCGATGCCATTGAGATTGGTAGCCTCTGCACCCATCACCAAGTCAGCGCGGATGCAAGTGTTCAGGCGCATTTACCGACCCTGGCAAAACTTGCCTCCATGATTGCGGACCCCCAAGTCCGATACAAAGGCACAATCGGGGGATCATTGGCCAACAACGACCCCGCTGCCGATTATCCAGCAGCCTTGCTGGGCTTAGGGGGTATTGTCAAAACCAACGCACGAGAGATTGATGCTGATGATTTTTTTCAAGGCATGTTCAGTACGGCTTTGAACTCCGATGAAATCATCCTCAGTATTCGTTTGCCCTTGGGTAAAAAGTCGTCATATCTAAAATTTCGCCATCCCTCCAGCGGTTACGCTCTTTGTGGTGTCTGGATGACACGCTCCGAGTCCTTCAAGCGAGTTGCCATCACTGGCGTCTATCCCTGCGTGAGACGTTGGCTCGAAGCAGAAGATCTCTTATTGCAAAGCAGCACCGCACCAAACTTTGAGAGTACACCGATTGAAATAGAGGACATCTTGTCCACCCATGACTCAAGTGCTCACTACAAAGCACAACTGATGCGTGTACTTTGCGCTCGCGCAGCAAATGAACTAACACCATGATTACATCAACACTGCAGATCAATGGGCAACAAGTAAGCCATCAATTGCCCGATGAAACTCTCCTCGTAGAGTTGCTTCGTGAACATCAAAGTCTTACCGGAACTCACGTGGGTTGCGACACCACTCAGTGTGGCGCCTGTACGGTCGAAGTTGACGGAAAAATCCTCAAATCGTGCACCCTCTTGGTTGCACAAATTGACGGCAGCCAAATCACCACCATCGAAGGTTTGTCCAGCAATGGTCATCTGCACCCCGTTCAAGAGGCTTTCAAAGAGTGTCATGCTCTTCAATGTGGGTTTTGTACACCCGGAATGATCATGGCTATTTCTCATTTTCTAAAAGACAAGCCTCAAGAATTGAACGACGAAATCATCATCAAAGCTTTGGAGGGCAATATCTGCCGCTGCACAGGTTATGTCAACATCATCAAAGCCTTTAAAACTGCGGCACTGAAGATGTATCCTGATCTCCAAATGTTGACAGAGGCATGAGATGATTGGTCAATCAATTTTAAGATTTGAAGATGATCGTCTCATCACTGGACTAGGTCAATACACCGATGACATCAAAATCGAGGGACAAACTTACGCCTACTTTATTCGCTCTGAGCATGCGCATGCCAAAATCAATTCGATCTACACCCAAGATGCGCTATCAAGTCCTGATGTGTTGGCAGTTTTAACGGCCGAGGATTACCTCAATCAAGGCTACCAGGGCATTCAACACGTCCCCAATCCAGCTGATGCGGTGGATTCCAGCAGGCCCTCATTTTCAATTGCTAAAAATCCTCAGTATTTTGTCAATCTGCACTTGCCTCTTGCTCACCGTGTGGTCAGGCATGTTGGCGAGACAGTGGTGATGGTCATTGCAAAAACAGTTTTGGCAGCCAAAAATGCTGCAGAAATGGTGGTCATAGACTACGAAGTTTTGAATGCCGTGGTCAGGGCCGATGATGCTCTTGGTGAGGCAGCGCCACAATTGTGGCCACAAGTCGCACGTAATGTGTGTCATGAGGAAACATTCGGAGACCTTGAAAGAGTTGAGGAAAAGCTACGCCACGCAGCGCATGTGATTGAGCGCCGTTTCATCAACTCTCGTATCGTCAATGCTCAAATGGAGCCACGAAGTGCAATTGGACTCTATGACGAACACCAAGACTCGTTGACGCTCATTTCTGGCAGTCAAGGAGTCAACAAACAAAAACAATGTCTCTTGGAAGCTTTGAAACTTAGGGACGATCAGGTGAGGGTAATCTGCCCCGATGTGGGAGGTGGATTTGGTCCACGAACCATGCTTTACCCTGAACAATTGGCTGTCGCTTGGGCAGCTCTGCGACTCAAAAAACCTATCAAATGGCGTGGAGAACGTTCAGAATGTTTTGTCTCTGACTACCAGGGTCGGGATCAAATAATCCACTCCACTATTGGTTTTGATCACAACGGAAAGATCGTCGCAGTTAAAAATACCTGGCTTGCCAATATCGGTGCACACAGTGTGTCGTTTGTACCGCCTTCCAATGGCATGCGCATCATGACCACTGTGTATGACATTCCACAAGCCTGCGTGAACATCAAGCTTGTCTACACCAATACCGTTCCAACTGGCCCCTACCGAGGCGCAGGACGCCCAGAGTCGCACCATGTGATGGAGAGGATGCTCGATATTGCTGCCGATCAATTGCACATTGATAGGATAAAAATTCGAGAAATCAATTTAATTCGAAAGGATCAATTGCCCTATCGCTCCCCAATGGGATTGACCTATGACAGCGGGGATTTTGTAGCCAATATGCAGCAAACATTGCAAATGGCTCTATGGTCCGACTTTCCCAAAAGAAAGCAAGAGTCCATCTCCAGGGGCAAACTGCGCGGAATCGGACTGGCCAATTATGTTGAGGCTCCTGTTGGTGCACCGATTGAGAGAATTTGCCTGAGTCTTAAAGACAATGGACACCTTGAGTTCATCACGGGTACGCAGTCACAAGGCCAGGGGCATGAGACCACCTTTCGCCAAGTTATCCATCATTATTTAGGTTTCGCACTTGAGGATATCATTTTTCGAAGTGGTGACACCCAGTTTGTGACCAAAGGTGGAGGAACTCACTCAGATCGATCAATGAGGATTGTAGGTACACTCATACAAAACGCTAGCGAGGAACTGATCGCAAGAGGTAAATCCATCATGGCGTTCATCCACAGGGTTGAATCCAAGGAAGTTCAATGGATGAACTACCGCTTTGAGATTACCAAGTTGGGTTTATCCATGACCTTTTTTGAGATGTCCAAAGCGCTGAACTCAAGCGAGATCGACCTACAAACCCTCAAGACTGAACTCAATATTGAGTCTCCTTTACTCCAAGTCATTGCTGATTTTAAAGGCCGTATTCCTGCACACCCCACAGGCTGTGCAGTATGTGAACTGGAAATCGATCCACAGACCGGTGAGGTACAACTCCTGAACTACACGTCCGTTGACGATGTCGGCCAAGTGATCAACCCCCTTATCGTTGATGGACAAATGCATGGCGGTTTGGCTCAAGGCCTGGGGCAAGCTTTATCAGAGGGCTACTACTTTGACTCTCAAAGTGGACAAGTTCTCAGTGGCTCCTTTATGGATTACGGTGTACCCAGAGCGGGACGCATTCCCCCTTTGCGTATCAAGTTCTCAGAAGACCCCACCTTGCTCAATCCCTTGCGAATCAAGGGTGGTGGAGAAAGTGGGATCACACCTGCAACTGCATGTGTCTTTAACGCCTTGGCCAACGCCATGAACTCCAACAGCCGAGATGAAATTCCAATGCCAGCGACATCATCGGTAGTTTGGACTTATCTTCAAACCATCAAGGAAACTCATGAATAGTAATGATGTCAGCATTAAAGAGGACGGCGATTTACTCACCATTGAATTATCCCGAGCACAAGCGGGCAACGCATTGAACCTTGCCATGTGTGAGTCCATTGTGGGCGCACTCATTGAGCTGGGTGAGCACATCAAAGTGGTCAAAATCAGTGCACAGGGTGAGAACTTTTGCACGGGTCGCGACTCACCAATGCCTGGATTGGGACCACATCCCTCTGGTGAGAAAATCCGAACCACAGTTGCCCTCCCCCCGTTGACTCTATATGACGCAGTTAAAAATTGTCCTGTACCCGTCGTATCCATTGTCCGCGGTAATGCTTTTGGCGCGGGATGTGCTCTCGCATGCGTGTGTGATATGACCTTTGCGGCTCAGAGCGCTTGGTTTGAAGTTAATGAAATGGACCGCGATATCCCGCCCACCTTGGTGATGACGGCATTGCTTGGGAAAGTCCCAATTAAAACGTTGGCTCATTTGGTGCTATCACGTGAAAAAATCAGTAGCACGGAAGCTTACGAAGTGGGACTCATCCGAAAAGTCGTTCAAGATGAGAGTCTTGAGACTGAGGCCGATCAGTTCATACAAAAAATGCTCACCAATAGCGCCGTTTCCCTCAAAGCTGTTAAACAATTCCTCAAGTTTGCCCCGGAAATGTCCAGCGTTGCCTTTAGTTCTTACGCTGGCCACTTGGCCGGTACTGCCCTTTCAACCAAGTTTTAAACCATGACCAAGATTGACCTGGATTTTGAAGAGTTTAGCCTCTCGAGTTTTCTGCATACGCTTGATGAGAGCCATTACAGCGTTGAAGAACATCCCCAACATTTGTCAGATATTGCGGGTAAATTGGAAGGCAACACACAAGCAGTTTTATTTAAAAAAATTCTTGGCAGTCCCTACCCTCTTTGTGGAAATGTAGCCGCCAGTCGGGAGCGCATCGCCAAAGCCTTTAAGACAAGTAAAGAGAACTTACTTTTTGAGGTGGTCTCCAGGCTCAAAAAAACCGGAGAATTGATCCAGGTGGAGTCCCAAAAAGCGCCTGTACATGAAGTCATTGTGCAAGGTGAGGACTGTGATCTGACCCAATTGCCCATTCACTTGCAACACGGCTTGGATGGTGCACCCTACATTTCGTCCAGTATGGATGTGGTGATGGATCCCAACACAGGCTGGACCAACGTAGGAATTCGGCGCCTAATGGTCACGGGCAGGAGAAAGGCTGGCGTTGATTTGGTTGCCCCTTCCGATCTCAGAGCCATCTACATTGAGCAATCCAAAAAAGGATTGCGCGTTCCCGTCTCCTTTGTCATTGGATCCAACCCCATTGATCATGTTGCCGCTACCATGCGCATCCCCACCGATGAGCTTACGCTTTTATCAGCCTTGAGAGGCAAGCCAATGGGAGTCGTGAAGTGTGTCACCAATGACCTCTGGGTCCCGGCAGATGCTCAAATGGTCCTTGAAGGCTATTTGGACGAGCACGGTCACACGACCGAAGAGGGACCCTATGGCGAATTTTTGGGGTACTACGGGGGTGTAAAAAAGAATCCAGTTTTTCACTTGACTGCGATCACGCACCGTAAGAATTGTATTTTTCAGACCTCCACCATCAGTGGCGCGGAAATGAGTAAAACTGATACAGCACAGCTGAGCGCTTTGCGTACCGAAGTGGTGGTCTACCGAGCGCTTGAAATTGCGGTGCGAGAAATCAAAGGGGTTTATGCCGATCCAGCCTCGGGGGGGACCTTCAACGTCAGAGTCGCCATCAAGCAACGTGTCCCTGGTGAGGCCAAAAGTGCAATTGCAGCAGTATTTGCGTGCATGGCCAATGTCAAGCATGTCTATATTGTTGACCCAGACATCGATATTTTCTCAAGCGAACAAATGGAGTGGGCCATGGCCACGAGATTTCAAGCTGACAAAGATATGATTTTCGCGACCGGCTTTAGGGCCATGCCATTGGATCCATCTCTTCAAGAATCCAAAACCACAGCCAAATTAGGCTTTGATTTAACGCTGCCATTTCAGTTTGGAGAACAAGATCGTGTGATGACCTACAGAGTTCCGAAGGCTCCGACTTACAGTGGCGATAAATTCAACTCCCTCGAGGAGGCTTTGCTTGATGGACCCAAATTTTTCCAAGAACTGATGGGCGCTATCTCTTCAAAGGATGGTCGTGAGGTCATTCGCTGGCTAGAGGATCACCAGGGGAGCAAGAATATTGCCAGAGACAAAGAAGGAAAATATTTCATTCAAAAATGAGATCGACTATGCTACAAATGAATATTAAATTTCAAATTAATCCCCCCTTAAATTTTGCACTCATGCTCCTTGGGCTAAGTATTTCATTCAGTAGCGTAAAAGCAGAGTCATTGAATGAGTATCCCAGTAAGCCCATTAAATTCATTGTTCCTTATTTGGCGGGTGGCTTGGGGGATTCATTTGCTCGAGCTGTTGGGCAAGGTCTAAGCGATCGGTTGGCACAACCCGTGATCATTGACAATATGCCAGGGGCGAGTCAAGCCATTGGTGCAGAAGCGACAGCAAAATCGAGCCCCGATGGCTACACCATCTTCATGGGCACTCAATCGGGATTGATCTTCAACACCATTTACCGAAAGTCGCTGCCTTATGATGTCAGTAAGGACTTTGCGCCCATTTCTTTGCTATTCACTAGCCCCCTCTTTTTGGTGGCACACCCCTCCGTTGAAGCGAATTCGCTAAAAGAGTTGATTGCTGCTGCCAAGCTCCATCCCAATCAATTGACCATCGCCACCATCGGTGAAGGGACATCGACAAGTTTAGCTGTCATGATGCTGGAGACCAAGGCCAAAATCAAATTCACCCAAGTCCCCTATAAAGGCAGCGCCACAGCCATTACCGATGTAATCGGGGGAAACGTAAATTTGATGTTTGAAGGTGGTGCTTCCTCGCTGCCCTTTGTCAAACAAGGCAAGCTCAAAGCACTGGCCACAACTGCCGAGAAAAGAAACGAAGTTGCAGCACCTGGTGTAGCCACCAGCAGCGAAACTGTCCCAGGTTTCATGTTGGAGACCTGGTTCGGAGTCGTTGCACCTGCGGGTGTGCCTGGGCCCATCGTGGACAAACTCAATCAACAGGTTAAGTTAATTTTACAAACTGCAAAAATCAAAGAATTGGCCAGCACTTATGCAGCCGACATTGTCTACAGCACGCCTGAGCAATTTGGTCGCCGAATTTCGAGTGATTTGAAGGAGTTTACTGGGGTCATGAAAGACGCAGGCGTGAAACCACAATAAGTCCACTCTCTCTTTTTTGTCAATGATTACTCGGGCTCTATTTTGGCGGCCTTCACGATCGGCCCCCACTTATTAATTTCTTTCTCCACCACCTTGGCAAACGCTTCCGGGTTACTGGGGTTGGGCTCAGCGCCCAGACCCAGTAAAAACTCTTTGGCCTTAGGAGTAGTCATTACCGAGTTGCAATATTCAGCGAATTTCTCGGTGATCTCCATGGGTGTTTTAGCGGGTAAGAAAACTCCAAACCAACTGGTGAAATCATAGCCCTTGACACCGGACTCTAACATCGTGGGCACCTCTGGGATACTTTGAACGCGAATTGCGTTGGTCACAGCCAGAGCACGCAATTTACCAGACTTTGCGGTGGGAATTCCAAGAGTTGCATCGGCAAACATGAAATGAATATTGCCACCAATCATGTCATTGATCGCTTGTGGTACCCCTTTATAAGGAACGTGTACAGCATCAAAGCCGACGATTTGTTTGTACCACTCTGCTGCGACATGCCCTGAGGCGTTTCCACTGGCATAGGCCAATTGACCCGGCCTGGCCTTGAGGTACTGAGTCAATTCTTCCACT
Source organism: Limnohabitans sp. (assembly GCA_036821105.1). Classification (GTDB taxonomy): domain Bacteria; phylum Pseudomonadota; class Gammaproteobacteria; order Burkholderiales; family Burkholderiaceae_C; genus Limnohabitans. Next base: position 3,741 of record DAISKH010000083.1, on the reverse strand, counting down.
GAATTAACCGGCACCGTTTTGGGGTTGACCAAAAGTACAAAACCCAGACTTAACAAGGAAGTGACAGGCTGAAAATCTTTGATCGGATCGAAACCGAGATTTTTGTAAATGTGTGGATTAATACCATGTGTTGAGTTGGGGGTGAACAACACCGTGTAACCGTCAGGCGCAGCGCTTGCTACATAACGTGCAGCCAAATTTGCTACTGCCCCAGGTTTGTTATCGACGATCCATGTTTGGTTTGTTTTTTCACGCAACTCCTGCGCCAAAAATCTTGCCACAGTGTCAATCCCAGAACCCGCAGGATATCCAACGACCAATGTCACAGGTTTGGTGGGCCACTGCACACCCATGGACTTGGTTGCCTTGGGTTGCACTTGAGCGTGAGACAAGGCAATAAATCCAAGAAGGACCAAGGAATACTTAGAAAAATTTAAAAACTTCAACAATTTAGTACCTTTTTAATCGCGACTTTTATATAAAGTATGTTCTTTGAATCGGCCACAACTCATGAGCAGCAGTAAGAATAGGTCAAGATTCAATCTCATTCGTTGCCTCTTGCCTAAAGAGGCCTAATTTTTCTAGCACAGGATGATCATTGACCTCAAACAACCTGGAGGACTCAGAAGCTTTGAACGTGGCGCTGTGCCAAGACGGTAAGGCCATCACATCTCCCACCTTCCAGGAAAGCCGTTCCCCACCCAAATCGGCCTCACCAGAACCACTAGCAACACAAAAAATGCGACTGACCGTGGTTTTGGGAACGCTGAGCGTTTGCTGAGGCAAAAAATGATGATAGTTCAAATTTTGTGTGACGATGTGCTCAACGGAATTCAACGTGTGAGTGTAGGCACTATTTTTGCCTTGCGCTAATTTACCCGATTGCTGCAACGAATTGACGTGTGACAACACATCCGATTCTTTAAACCAATATTCGTGCTCTGTAGGTTCAATACTGACCTCTTGCATCGTTTGGTGTAGGGGTTCAAAAAACATGGGCTCTAATAAGTGCACCAGAGGAACATCCAAAATATCGATCCAATAAGCACAGGCGTCACTCTCGTTGTAATGTGAGTGCATCGCACCACCGGGTGTGAGCAACACGTCGCCAGGCAACATGGGAAGCTTCACCCCATCGACCACGCTAAATGCACCAGGCTTGGCTTCTAGAACAAATCGAAGCGCGTTAGGAGTATGCCAATGGGGCTTGGCATATTCGCCAGGCTTGATCATCTGATAAGCCGCCACCAATGTTCTTACTGTATCGTAATCGTTGTCACCCACAGGATTAAAGAGAAGTAAATTGCGTCGTTCTGCAAGCTCTGTGCTCATCCAACGCCCCGCTTGATCCAGTGCCAATTTACCTAACTCATAGCTCCAATGCATGGGTTTAAATTGAGTTTGTGGGGCTTTCCAAAGAGATGCTCTCTTTTTGTGCCAACCCGCAGTCATGCGTTGTTGATCAAACAAGGGATAGAGTTCGTTCAACTCTGTTGCACTCGATAAGGATTGCAAAGCTTGGGGCAAGAGTTTTGACATGGTGGTGGAGTCAGAATTGAATTAAAAGGACGAGATAAAAAATGATTGTTTCATTGGGTAAGATGACATGCTTAGTGAGTATCAAATATTTTGCAGGGCAAATTTGTGATGGAAGTCTTTAATAATTGCCCTATTGAAGTAAAAGCCTGATATTGAGATCAATCAGATCCAAAGACTCAATTCCTCCCTAACGCCAGACATTTACATATGACACTGTTGCCATTGTGCTTTACTGCCAGCACTTGAAGACTCAGTATATTTCCTATCACCCCCAAAGAGCCAGAGGTCTTATAGTGCAATCCACCCCCTAAAATGGCAAAGCATATCATTTAGGGCTTAGGACACCCATCTCCCGCCCTGCCCAACACTTGATGAAAGCATTGTCTATGCAACTCAAAATCCAACAACGCCTATATGTACTTGTGTTGAACTTGGGTGTCTGGGCTTACATAATTATGAAGGCTAGCACGGCACAGGCCGCCTTTGCAGAACACCCCATTCGGCTTATCATCCCTTACGCTGCAGGTGGGCCTACCGATGTATTGGGACGTTTAGTGGGGCAAAAAATGAGCGAAGTGCTCAAACAAAGTGTTGTGATTGACAACCGCCCAGGTGCCGGGGCCAATGTGGGCATTTTGGCTGTGGCCAAGTCAACACCCGATGGATACACACTCCTATTTGGAGACATCAACCTCGTGGTGAACCCATTTCTTTACAAAAATTTAAGTTTTGATCCGCAACGTGATTTTGTAAGCATTGGCCTAGTTGCCTCAGCCCCGCTTGTACTGCTGGTGAGCCAGAACGCACCCGCCAAAACCATGGCGGAACTCATCTCTCAGGCCAAGGCTCAAGCAGGCCAGATGAATTTCGGTTCTGCAGGGGCTGGCAACACCACTCACTTGGCCATGGAACTCCTTAAAACCAAATATGGCCTTGACATCATCCACGTCCCCTATAAAGGCGCCAACCCAGCCCTCAATGATCTGATCGCCGGTCATGTCAACATGATGGTCACGGGATTGTCCGGGGCCAAATCATTGGTCGAGAGTGGTCGACTTCGAGCTCTGGCCATTACTGGGGACAAGCGAGCCACTAGCTTACCGAGTGTTCCCACCTTCGAGCAAGCCGGATTTCCACTGGCCGAGATGAAAATAGGTTCTTGGTGGGGCATTGTGGCGCCAATTGGCACCCCCAATGAGGCGATTCAAGTACTGAATTCTGCACTGAATACGAGTCTCGCCTCAACTGAGCTGAGAGCCAAATTGCATGAGCTCAACATTGAACCTCTGGGTGGCTCAGGCTCGGACTTGGACAAATGGATGAATGCGGAAGTTCAGACCTGGTCCAATGTGATCAAGAAAGCGGGCATTCAAGCTGAACCCTAAGGCCATAAAAATACCTCATGGTCGAGTTTTTTCCAATAGACCGCACCTCCACAGGGATTGGATCATGGAGGTATTCAGAAGATGCTCTCGTGCTTGCTCTTCATTCTTCGCCAGAGCTCGCCAGCGTGAGAACAATTGCTCCCTGGCTGCGTCATCGCTTTCCTTTAAGGCGTTGTAATTGCTTTGTGTTTGGTGGTGAATAGCGTTGATAGCCTCAAAACGGCGTTGCTTTTCATAATCAGCAAAATGCTCGTTGTCACGCGAAAAGTAGTCCTCAAATAACCTGGCCAAACTCATGGCATCGTGCAAGCCGCCGTTAAGGCCCATGCCGCCCTTGGGGTTGTTCAGGTGAGCCGCATCACCCAGCAAGAACACCCGGCCCACTTGGTATTGATCCACGACACGTTGGTGCACATGGTATATGCCTTTGACTTGCAGTTGATCACTGCGCAAAGCGGGGATCAAGGGTGCTAGGCGTGAATCGATATAGTCGTCGCTCAAAGCCTCTTGATCACTCACATGCGCAAAGAGGGGCAAACTCATTCTCCACAAATCTGGAATTTTCAGCATGTGGGCATAATTCACGGGGTCGGAGAAATAATTGATGAAGGAGAGATCTTCAAAAGATTGTCGCATGTCGTAAGGAGTACCCAGCACCAAAATACGCTCATCGTAAGTGAAGCCCTTGAACTCAAGTCCCAGACTCTTACGAGCAACGCTGCGTCCCCCATCACTGGCACACACCCAAGCCGCTTTTAATTCAACAGTCTTGCCCTGATTGAGCAATTGAAGGTTAACCTCATGAGTCGTTTGCGAT
>DAISKH010000082.1:0-13094 GCA_036821105.1 Limnohabitans sp. | reverse complement strand
ATTGAAGAACGGACTGTTGATGTGCATATCAAACGCCTAAGAGAGGCACTTGGAGATGCGGGTGTTATGGTGGAAACAGTTCGAGGAGCGGGCTACCGATTTACCTCTCAAGTCACGCTTCCTTCAAGCCCTTTAGCACAGTCCTCTAAGTCAGTTGATTTGTCAAATCAGCCTGTATCTGCCAGCCGCGCAGTTTGAAACTTCCACAGCACTTGATAACCAACACCCTTCCTTTTTCACCCAAGCTCACATTGGGCGAAGTCAAGGGATTGAAGATACACTCAGGGGCTTGGTTGATGCTCTAGACATCAACCTAAATGCCCTTGATTTCATGAGGGGCTTGAACACGGGTGTTGTGGACTGATTTTCAATGTTTTGGCGAACCTTCTCTTTCTTTTTTCTGCTCATTGCTGGCGCGATTGTGGGCGAAGCTTTGGTGCATGGATTTAAGCCATGGGCAGGATCTTTCTTGGGCGTTTTATTCACCACCTTGCTTTGGTATGTTTGGAATTTAAGTCGCGCTTATGAAGTCCTTTATTGGGTCAAAGATCGACCAAAAGAGCCAGCACCCAGACATTTAGGACTATGGGGAGAGATTGCTGAGCGCATCACCCGTTTGACCCGTGATCAAGATCGCATTCTGATGCAAAGTGAGCAGCGACTCAATGAATTCCTTCAAGCCATCCAAGTCTCCCCCAATGGTGTTATCTTGATCAATGCTGGAGGCCGCATTGAATGGTCCAATCAAACAGCCTTTTCACATTTAGGAATTGATATTGAAAAAGATCGAGACCAGTTGATTGGCAATTTGGTGCGCGACCCCAGGTACGTTTCCTATGTCAGTGCCTCGAATTATGATCATGAGGTGGTGATCGATGGTTTTAAGAGCCAAATCAAGGCCCCTAAACGGATCTCTTTGCAGTTATTTCCCTATGGTGACGGACGTAAACTCATGCTCACCAGAGACGTCACTGATTACGAAATGGCTGAGCTCATGCGAAGAGATTTTGTGGCCAATGTCTCTCATGAAATTCGTACGCCACTGACTGTTTTGGCGGGCTTTGTAGAGACCATGCAAAACCTACCTCTGACTCCAGAGGAGCAAACTCGCTACCTGGGTTTCATGCAGCAACAGTCCTCTCGCATGCAAACTCTGGTCCAGGATTTACTGACCCTCTCCAAGCTTGAGGGTAGCCCCATGCCATCTTATAGCGATTGGCACAGTGTGGATGCCTTGTGTCAAAACTGTGAGGTTGAGGCTCGTGGTTTGATTGAAATTTTAAAATCTGAGACGGGTCTTCAACATAAACTGGTATTTACGATTGATCCCTTGTCGCCAGACTTTAAGGTGTCTGGGGAACGAGGCGAGTTACAAAGTGCCATGTCCAATTTGATCTCCAATGCTCTACGATACACGCCTGTGGGGGGAGAGGTGAGGGTGCTGAGCCGACTGTGTGATGACGGCGCTTGGTCCTTTGAGGTTCACGACACTGGACCTGGTATTGCCGCAGAGCACTTGCCGCGTTTGACGGAACGGTTTTACCGTGTTGACCGTTCACGTTCTCGTGAAACGGGTGGTACAGGGTTGGGACTGGCCATTGTCAAACATGTCGTGCAACGCCACGGCGGCGAGCTTAAAATAGCAAGTGTTTTAGGGGAGGGCTCTTGTTTTTCTTGGGTATTGCCCAAAAGTAGAACCCGGTATACATCTCCTTTGGAGAACGCCTCGGTCTCGTTGCCCCATTCATTTGAGCCCACCAGTGCCGATGCTTTGTGATGGTGTCGCGAGCATTTTTTCAATGCTGATCTTTGATCATTCTTGCCCTTGGTTTAAGAATACAACAACTCGGTATCCTTGGGACCAACATGCACAGTAGTCAGAATTTAAAAATCATTGCCATTTTTGAGGTCTTTAAAGCCTTTTTGGCGGTCCTCGCTGGGCTAGGACTGATTTCGTTGTTGCACCACGATGTCCAGGCTCTTGCTACTGAGTTGGAACAAGCCTTGCATCTGGATTTGCACCGCCCATTTGCAATCATGCTTATTCAAAAGGTGGACTCTCTTCATTCCAACCAATTATTGGCCATGCTGGGCTTGGTGCTGTGTTATGCGACTCTTCGCCTCATCGAAGCCATTGGCCTGTGGTTTGAGACGACTTGGGCCAAATGGTTGGCGGTCATCTCTGGACTCATGTATTTACCACTTGAGCTTTATGAACTGACCCGCTCGGTCACCATGATCAAATTGGCCGTGACCCTTCTCAATATCTTAGTCGTACTCTATATTTCAAGAGATTTAAGACAAGACAAAAACCGCGCCGATGAGCATGAGCGTGAGCAACCTCTCACTTTGGTGTAACTAATCGGTGGAGTCTCTGTGCATTAGAGAAGTGTTGAGTCCGAGAGTTTTTAAAAAGTTTAGAGGATTTCCTCTCACTCGGGCTTAGCAGGCATCAACCGTATTTGTCGTTTACTGACCCACTGAAGCACTGCATACATGGTGGCGGAGGACGATAGCACGGCCACACTTGAGGTGAGCCAAAAGGTTTTAGGCGAAGGCATAGCCTCCCAGCCCAAGATTGGCAACCCTTCATAGGCCAAATGATACCCACCCATCAAGCCCACACCCCAGAGTAAAACGCCATAAATGAGGACGGGTAGTACAGTGATTTTGTAGCACCTCAGATTAAAGAAGCACATCACCTGAGTGGCATCTCCCCAATGATAAAGACTCAACCAAACCAATACACCTGCTGCGGTGCTGCTCACCTCTGGGTGGGTGCTAAAGAGTTTTGCGATCTCTGGGCTCAGGGTGAACATCACTAAGCTGAGCACGGCAGCGGTTGACCAGATGCACAAAAATCCTTGTTGCATGACCATTCTGGCTTTCACTGGGTCTTTGGCTCCAAGCCAAAAACTCACTCTAGCACTGGTTGCGATTGAAAACGACATGGGGGTCATCCACAAAAGAGCAGCGGTGCTGGACGTGATTTGATGCGCAGCGGCATTCACCGTTCCTTGCCGAGCTATGAAGAGCGCCATCAACGTGAAAGACGTCACCTCCACCGTCACCGAGATGGCGTTGGGGAGCCCGAGGCGGAGTAATCCCAAAAGCCGCTTTGCATCTGGCTTTTCCAGTCTTTGCCAAATTCGGTAAGGTCGATAAAGCTCCTGGGTTCTCAAGAGATATACACCTAAAAGCACCATCCATGCATTCACCACAAACGTCGCCCAAGCGCAGCCCACGACTCCAAGGGGTGCAGTGCCCAAAAAGCCAAAGGTGAAGGCAATGGACAAGGGTATTTTGGCAATGAGGCCTGCGAGCTGGACCCAGGTCACCAGTTTGGGGCGACCAAGGCTTTGATTTAAGGTGCTGAACATCCGAAAAAACAAGGCCATAGGAAGCCCCATTGCCAGCACCGAGAGATACTGGGTCACGTCGCCTCTGAGCCCATCAGGCACGTGAGTCCAAGTCAAAATCAAGCCCGGACTCAAGAGCGTTCCCACGCCCAGCACAGAGGTGCCCATCAGCAAGTAAAGACCTTGTCTGAATTGGCGGCCCACTTCAAGTGGTTTTTGTGCGCCATGCATCTCGGCCAAGGTGGGCAGCAAAGATTGAAGGACTCCCATTAATGCGATGAAGACGCTGACATAGACTGCAGAGCCTACCGACAAGGCTGCCAGAGCGCGTTGATCGAACCGGCCAGCCACCAAGGTGTCGGTGATGCTAAAGGCCATCACCGCCAATTGGCCCACCAAAATGGTGCTGGCGTGTTTGAAGAGAAGTTTGCGTTCTTCTTTTTTACTCATGAAGAAAGTTTTCCTGAGGACTCAAATGGCGCTGGGTGCTCAAAGACATGGGAGTGGTGTACATGGGCTTAGGGCGACTTTGCATTGGGAGTTTCGCGCATAAAGACATCCATATCCTCGTTGTCCAAGTAAGAGCGGTGCAGTGTTTGAACCAAGACCCAGCCTTTTTTCATTTGCTCTTGAATGGCCTCATTATTATTTTGTAAGGACTCCACCAAGAGCCATCTACAAGACAAGGTGGGCTCAATCTGAGGGCCTTCAATCTTGAGCCCACTGTGCAACTTAAAAGCACTCATTTGTGCCAAACTCAAACCCTCAACTCTCAAGCACTGATCTGGTTCAACCAATTGCGAGACCTGGTAGACCAGGGGCTTATAGCTTCGGGCGTAATCGAGGAGTGGCAACCACAGACTCATTAGTAAGAGCCAGCACAGTGACGCGCCTGAGGCGGGGAGTACCAAGCTTTTCCAGAGTGCCTTTCTGTGCTTACCCGCTCTCCACCTCACCAAGGCAATCCAGGTCAAAGTGGCAAGGAACGCAAAACAAAACGCCGCTGCACCAAAACTCGGTTCAAAGCCAGGGAGCAGTCTTTTGACATTGGCAGCGGGTTGAGCGGGCCAGCCCGTTTGCATGGCCAGCCAAACCACCCAAATGATGAAGGCGCAGCCACTGAAAAAAATCAAAGTAAACCAATCGATGAGTGCGCTCACGCTGCGCTCCAACGTCGGTAAGGCGAAAGCGGCCAAAGTGGCGAAGGCCGGTAGGCTCAGTAGCAAAATACGCTCAGGTGGAATGCTCGTTAGAGCACCAAGGACAAATAAAGTTGCACAAAAAAGTGGGATGACCACATGTCGGCTCCATTGCCACACGAGCCAGTGGCCTCTCCACCTCCACAGTGTCCAAGCCGCCAGTGGCCACGCAGGCCATGTGAACCACAACCCTAGACGCAGCAGTCCGTGCCACTGTGACCAGTGTGCGCTGGGAAAACTCAAGCGCCATTGCCACAAATCATGAGGGCAAAGGAGAGCCACGACAACTGAGGCGGCGAGAAACTGGAGACTCCAAGTTTTGGGGTGCGCCAGACTCGTATCTAAGACCATCAATAAAGCCGCGCCCACTCCCATCAAGAGTGCCAGGGAGGGGGCTCCTGAGAGGCTCAGGCCAAGGAGAGCAATCCCCCAGCACCATGGCCCCACGCGAGGGTGAAATGGCTGCACGCTGATGCTGTAAAAGGCCCAGCTCACAAAGCACCACTGTGCCAACATGGGGGTGGCCTCATGGCTGGGTTGCGCCAGCCCCAAGCTCGCTAGCAACGCCAACAGTCCTGCATCAGCAATCGCTTTGGCGTAGTCTTGCTCGTTGGCTTGTCCCCCAAACGCAAAGGCCACAGGTTGGGCTCGTTGACCTTTGGCCAAATAATAAGTGGCATACCACTGAGCGCACAGGGCTGAGACCATGAGTGCTAGGAATGGAATTCTGACTGCATGGGCGGGGTCCATCAGCCCAGTCAAGCCGCGGATGAATAAGGCCCCGATCCAGTAAGGTACCAAGGCATTGAGCTCTGGGCTTTGCCCCATGAAACTTGGATGCCACCAGTCACTCACACCTTGTGCCAATTCCATCATGAAACCCAGGCTTGTGAGATCAACTGATTTCCAAGCCTCGCGAAACCAAAAACCTGGCAACGCATACGCCAAGCAAAAGAGGACCACCGCCAGCCTTGGTAGGGGCCTCACACTTTCTTGGGTCACGATGGCGGGGGTGGAAGGGTTCACGGTGGTGGGTGCAGTTTCAGTGGCTGTGGCAGTGCAAGTGAAGAGGTCGCAGGGTTGTCTTGGGTGACAAAAGCCCACGAGGGGAGAGAAAAAAATAAAGGCAGCGCGTTTGATCGGGCTGCCTTAGAGGGTAACTGAGAGTTGGCCTTAAGGGCCATCTCTCAGTGAGGGTGTCAAGGGTTGCTAATTTACTTGGCAGCCGTTTTACCGTATTTGTTGCGAAATCTCTCAACGCGTCCGCCCATGTTGTCCACTGATTTTTGTGTACCAGTGTAGAAGGGGTGTGACTCGCTGGAGGTATCGAGCTTGTAGAGGGGCAACTCGCGACCGTCATCCATTTTGATCATCTCTTTGGTATTGGCACATGAACGTGTCACAAATTTAAAGCCGTTGGAGAGGTCAACAAAACAGATTTCTCTGTAATTGGGGTGAATGCCTTCTTTCATGGGAAATCCTTCAGTGTCATCATGTCGGGAGCCACGCCAGCCTATCTGACGCACTTTCCGTGCAAAGTCTTCGATTATATCGTTTTTTACGCGAATTTTGGTTAAAACGGACTCTTTTGTCGTATTTGCGCGGCAAAGGTATTTCCGTGATCCGTCGGTTTAACCGCCTCGGCGCATCAAATCAAAGAAGTCCACATTGGTTTTGGTCGCCTTCATATTCTTTAAGAGCAACTCCATCGACTCGACCTCATCCATGTTGTAGATGAACTGGCGCAAAATCCTGGTTTTTTGCAGAATTTCGGGTGCTAAAAGCAACTCCTCTCGGCGAGTGCCGCTGCGGTTGAGTTGAATGGCGGGGAAGACGCGTTTTTCGTAGAGGCGGCGATCGAGGTGAATTTCGCAGTTGCCGGTGCCTTTGAATTCCTCAAAAATCACCTCGTCCATGCGTGAGCCCGTATCGATCAAAGCGGTGGCAATGATGGTGAGTGAGCCGCCTTCTTCAATTTTTCGAGCAGCACCAAAAAACCGCTTAGGGCGTTGTAATGCATTGGCGTCGACGCCACCCGTGAGCACTTTGCCTGAGCTTGGGACAACGTTGTTGTAAGCTCGGGCCAAACGGGTGATGGAGTCGAGCAAAATCACCACATCTTTTTTAAGCTCAGTGAGGCGTTTGGCACGCTCGATCACCATCTCGGCCACGTGAACGTGGCGTGCGGCTGGTTCATCAAAGGTCGAGGCAATTACCTCGCCCTTGACACTGCGCTGCATCTCGGTCACTTCCTCAGGGCGCTCATCGACCAAGAGCACCATCATGTGCGAGTCAGGGTAGTTGGCGGTGATGGCGTGGGCAATGTGCTGCATCATCACGGTTTTACCGCTTTTGGGCGGGGCCACCAACAAAGCGCGTTGGCCTTTGCCGATGGGGGCGATGATGTCAATCATGCGGCCAGTGATGTTTTCCTCACTTTTGATGTCTTGCTCCAAGCGCATTTGCTCTTTGGGAAACAAGGGGGTCAAGTTCTCAAACATGATCTTGTGCTTGTTGTTCTCTGGCAAGTCGCCATTGACCTTGTCAAGCTTGGTGAGGGCAAAGTAACGTTCGCCGTCCTTTGGAATTCTGACCTCACCTTCGATCATGTCACCCGTGTGCAAATTAAAGCGCCTGACTTGGGAGGGACTGATGTAGATATCATCCGTGCTTGCAGTGAAGCTGGTGTCCAGGCTTCTTAGAAAACCAAAGCCGTCGGGCAAAATCTCTAAAACGCCATCGGCAAAGACTTGTTCGCCGGCTCTAGCGCGTTTTTTGATGATGGCAAACATCAATTCTTGTTTGCGCATGCGTCCCGTGTTTTCAACTTCGAGGGCGTCGGCTTGTTTGAGCACTTCAGACACGTGCAGTGCCTTGAGTTCGTTCAGATGCATGGAGAGACTCCTGAAGGGAGTTCGTGGTATTGGGTTGGGGGAGGTCTGTAAAAGAAGGAAGTGGGCATGAGGCCCTAGACCGCTGAAGGCGTCGGTTGAGACGATAAATTTCTTAACCGACAAATGATTATGTCAGGATTTTTTGAGTTTGGGAAGAAGGTGTTGCCCCAAGTCGATCAAAGCTCAAGATAAAGTGGTCTTTAAAACCACAATTTTGGGGCTTTAGGCAAGGGAAAAGGGTGATTTTCCGCCAGGAATGGGCCTATAGGGGTGCGGTGCCGGCTTAATTCAGCTCACAGGTGCACAAGTGCTCAAGTGCTCAAGTGCTCAAGTGCACCCATCAGTATATAAATGTGTGGAAATTTAAATGTGCATCCTTAATTTTGCACACTTCACCTCCCCACTCGGTGGACACCAGAGTGATCTGGGCTAGAAGCCACACAGCAAAGACGGCAATTGTTCACTGAGTAAGCTCTCAAGCAATTGGGCAACGCTTTGGCTGGCTTCACTGTTGATTTTTTCGTTGCGGGTTTTCAGCACCAGTCGGCGCTTGAGTGTGGGTCGTACGATTCGAGCCGCCTGCAGACTGCCCAGGGCCAGATCCTTTGTCAATGCACTCGCTGCCATGATGGCGTAGACACCGCAGTTGGCCACCAGTTGCTTTTGTAACAAAAGTGAATCGCATTCCATGGCAATATTGAGACGAATGCCTTTGCGTTTGGCCCAGTGCTCGAGCACATCGTGAAACGCGTAAGGCCTTCCAGGGACGACCAAAGGCAGCTCATGCAAGGATTCAAAAGCGACCGTGTTGGGCTGTGTGATGGGGTCCCCCGGCGCCCCCACCAAGAGATGCAGCATGGCTCCAAAACCAACCCCTTCTGAATGTCGCTCACGGCCATTGTCAGAATAAAGCGCCACATCAATCGCGCCGGCTCTTAGGGCTTCATTCAGACGACCGCTCAGTCCCATGGTCAATCTCAATTCGATCCCCGGTAAGCGCTCTCGAACCGTTTGAAATAGAGGCTCAATCAACCCACTGGCCAACGACTCAATGATGCCCACTCTCACTGTTCCGCTTGGGGCACGCAAGCTGCCTCGGGCCTGGTTTGATAACTCGTCGGCTCGACCCACCCAGTCCAGCACCTTGGGGTAGAGACGTTGTCCCACCTCATTGAGGCGCACACCTTGAGCCAAGCGATCAAAAAGCTTGCCCCCACACTTGGCCTCCAAGGCCAACAATTGTCGGCTGATGGCGGACTGAGCCACATCTCTGGCCAGGGCCGTCTCGGTGATGCTGCCACGCTCTGCAATTTGCAAAAAAAGCTGCCACTGCTCCAATGTAATTAAGCTCAAGACATATCTCCAAAAGCATATCATTAATGCCAATAATAACCTTGAAAGAATGCTCTCTAGACTTTATAGTGGGGTCAATTGCAACCACTGAACTCGGCCATGATCAACACCTCAACATCTCAAAAGCAACCCCACATTTTGTTTTTGAGTTTGGATCAATGGGGAGGACCCTTTTTTGGGTTTGAGGGACACCCTGTCATTCGAACCCCCACCATTGACCAACTCGCTCGGTTGGGCACTCGCTACAGTCGTGCTTATTCAGAGTCCCCCATTTGTATTCCTGCTCGTCGCTCCATGATGACCGGGCAGTCTCCTCGCGGTCATGGCGATCGATCTTTTTTGCCCGCCCTCACAATGCCACGCCAGAACTTGTTGGCGCAATGCTTGAAGGCGGGAGGCTATCAAACGGTTGCGATTGGCAAGTTGCATGTGTTCCCACAGCGCGATCGCATTGGCTTTGATCACACACTGATTGCGGAGGAGGGGCGTCCCTCATTGGGAGCGGTGGACGACTATGACCTTTATTTGAGCGACCAAGGGCATACCGGCGAGCAGTTCATGCACGGCATGAGCAACAACGGCTATGAACACCGGCAGTGGCACCTTGGAGAGTCTTTGCATGTGACCAACTGGATCACTCGAAGTGCATGTCGTGAGATCAAGCGCCGAGACCCCGGGATGCCAGGCTTTTGGCATGTGTCCTACACCCATCCCCATCCACCCTTGGTGCCGTTGGCCAGTTATGAGGCCCTCTACGAGCCTACTAGCATTGATTTGCCCCAGCACTCAGCTTGGTCAAGTGTCTCTGAGGAACACTTGCCCACAGCACTCCAGGTGGTGAGAGATTACTGGCCAGCGAAATGGTCAGAGACTGAACACCGAAGCCTTCGCCGTGCTTACTATGCGCTATGTACTCACATCGATCATCAAATCCGGATTTTGGTGGGAACTCTCAGAGAGGAGGGCTTACTCGATGACACTGTGATCGTATTGACCTCAGACCATGGGGATATGCTCGGAGACCATGGACTTTGGGCCAAACGTCTTTTTTATGAAAACTCCGCTCGAGTTCCGATGATTTTGGTGGGGGCCAAAAAAGGTCCTCAAATTAGAGCGGGCGTTGTCGATGATCGGTTGGTTGGGTTACAAGACCTCATGCCTACTTTTCTTGAAATCGCCAACTTACCCATCCCGCCCTCTGTGGAGGGTTTGTCCATGTTGGGGGAGAAGAAACGCCCGAGCCTTTACGGGGAATGTGGTGAGGCACGCAACGCCAGCCGAATGCTTCACAACGGAAGGTACAAGCTCATCTGGTATCCGGGGGGGCAGACGGTGCAACTCTTTGATTTGGAGACTGATCCCAAAGAATGTATAGACCTCTCAAAGGATCCCCAACACGCTCAGACGCGTCGCCAACTCGAGGAGTCGATGATCAAAGAGCTCTACGCTGATGATTTGCAATGGGTCAAAGATGGAAGGCTCGTGGGGTTTGCATCGGATGGCTCGCGTATTTCGCCCGACCGACAATTAAGCGGTCAACGCGGTCTTCATTACCCCCAGCCCCCCGTTGATCACCCTGACCGAGCCGCGATTCGGCCCGCATAATTTGAGGACTCACACGATGAACAATTACCCCCCAAGTGCTTGGGTCAGTGGCCTAAAAAGGCGAGACTTGCTCAAGGGCCTCGGTTTGATGGGCGGCGCGGGTTTGACGCAGCAATGGGCCTTTGCCGATGAGACGTATCCCACAAAGCCCATCACCCTTGTCGTTCCTTATCCTCCTGGAGGCAACACCGATGTGGTCGCCAGGGCCTTTGCCATGCCACTGGCCAAAGCCCTGGGCCAGCCCATTGTTGTAGAAAATAAAGGGGGCGCAGGCGGCGCAATTGGTGCGTCTTGGGTGGCCAAATCCAACCCCGATGGCTACACCATGGTGATTGGAGATTTGGGACTTTTATGTATCAACCCCATCGCCAATCCATCGCTCAGTTACGATCCCGTTAAAGATTTCGTTCCTATTTCCACCATCGCCTCGGTCTCCATTGTGATTGCTGGACGCAAAGACTTGCCGGCCAATAATTTACGAGAGTTTTTGGCGTTGGCCAAGGCCAACCCTGGGAAATATCAATGTGCCACGGCTGGAACGGGCACCATTGGACATTTGTCATTGGAGCTCATCAAGAGCATGGCGGGGGTGGACATTTTGCATGTTCCCTACAAAGGAGGCGCACCCGCGTTGACAGATTTACTCGGTGGACATGTTGATATTTTGATTGACGGTGTTGCCTTCAATAGCGCCAAAACGGGTGCAGTCAAGGCCTTGGGAGTGACGGGTTCGCGAATAGCGGCTTTACCCGATGTTCCAAGCGTTTCTGAGTCTGGCGTGAACGGGTTTTACTTTTCCAACTTTTGGGGGTTTCTCATGCCCACTCATACCCCCAAAGGCGTGATCAGCCGAGTCGCCACAGAGTTGCAAAAGATCGCCACCCTGCCGGCTCTTCGTGCCCAACTCGAGGCCGGTGGATTGAATGCTCAGTCAAGCACAGACAAAGAGTTTGGGGACTTGATCAAACGATCTTCAGATCAAATCAACCGGATTGTCAAAGTGGCAGGTATTGCCTTGAGCTAGGGCTGCTTGGGCCTTCATTCAAAACAGTGAGAACAACGAGAGGAGGTGATTGAGGCTTTGAAGTCAATCAACCTCTTCAAAGAGTTTTTAATTCAAGAGCCCAATTGCTGGTTGATGAATTCGGTCAATTGCGCTTTATTCAAGGCTCCGACTTTGGTGGCAGCGAGCTCACCGTTTTTAAAGATCATGAGCGTAGGAATTCCGCGAATACCGAACTTGGAGGGGATGTCACGGTTTTCGTCGACATTCATTTTTGCGACTTGCAACTTGCCTTCGAATCCAGTGGCCACATCGTCCAAAATTGGTGCAATCATCTTGCAAGGACCACACCACTCGGCCCAGTAGTCGACCAAGACGGGCTGGGTTGAGTGCAAAACGTCATTCTCAAAGGAGGCGTCGGTGACGTGTTTAATGAGTTCGTTGGCCATGATGTGTTCCTTTATGCTGACGGTCAGGTTGAATCGTTGAAGGTTTCTATTTTGACAGAAATAGGACCTCGTTTTAGGCAAGTGGTTTTTTAAAATTACTATAAACATGGTTAAATAAGACTATCGGGAAGACTATTGGCTTTGCCACGGGACTCCCCTAAGCCCTAAGGAGTGCAGAGCATGACAGACAAAGCGTTGGTGATTGATGTGGTCTCGGACATGGTGTGTCCGTGGTGTTTTATTGGCAAAAGACGATTAGAAAAGGCGCTTGAGTTGTTTCAATCCCAGCACCCAGGCGCTCAAACTCCATTGGTGCGTTGGAACCCCTTTCAACTCAACCCTGATTTGCCCATCGAGGGTCAAAGTCGGGCGCAATATTTGGACAACAAATTCGGTGACCGGGCAAAGGACATCTACGCTCGTGTGAGTGCCGTGGGTAAGGAGGTGGGGATTGACTTCAGATTTGACTTGATTGAGCAGCAACCCAACACCCTTCTCGCCCACACCTTGGTGGCTCAAGCGGGGGACCCCTCCGTACAGGCCAAGTTGGTCGAGGCGCTTTTTGAGGCTTATTTTCTGCAAGGCCAAGATCTGAGTAGCCGTCAGACCTTGGGAGACATTGCCAGCCAGTGTGGCCTGAGTGCGCAACAGATTCAAAATGCATTGAATCAAGAGGAGGCGCTAGAAGCGATCCAGTCCAAGGATCAATCGGCCAGAGACTTGGGGATCAATGGTGTGCCGTTTTATATCTTTAACGCTTCTTTGGGGGTTTCGGGTGCCCAGGATCCGAGCACCTTGGTGCAAGCCATGGAGGAGGCACTTAGTGATTGACTCAATGTGTGAAAGACTAAGAGTGATTGACTCTAATAGCTCATGAGTTAATGGTCCAATTTTTCAATCAGCCAATCAGCCAATCAGCCAGTCAGCCAGTCAGCCAGTCAGCCAATTCTCCATGGGTTCATAAAACCCGCACTGATGTTTTATTCAATGAACTCAGCCGAAATATTTTGGAACTGCTTATTTTGTTGAGTTATTGGGGTGGGCCTCTAAAAAAGCCTTGAACGGATCTTGCCCTGGCGTTGGGGTGACGCCGTTGCTATTGCTATTACTGCTCGAATTGCTGTTCACATTGCTAAAGGCACGGCTCGAGCCCAACACTGCAGGCTGCGTGCTTAAGGTGCCGGCACTGCTTTGTGAGTAGACCTGGCCTTGTGGTGAGCTGGTAGGAGCAG
>DAISKH010000081.1:0-13263 GCA_036821105.1 Limnohabitans sp. | reverse complement strand
AACAGTCTTGCCCTGATTGAGCAATTGAAGGTTAACCTCATGAGTCGTTTGCGATAAACCCGTGAGCTCATGCTCCATTAAGATCTGAACATGAGCCATCTTGGAGAGCTCACTCATCAAGAACTCGCTCAATTTGAATTGCTCGCACTGCAAGCGATACGGGTGACGGGTGTACTGGGAAATGAGTGAATGATCAAATTCAGCAATCTTGCCTTCTTTCCAACCTCGGTACTGAAAATTCGGGCAGGCAATGCCTCGCTCTAAAAGCGCCTGGGTAATGCCAGTTGATTCAAAAAGATCCAATGTCCCTGCATGAAAAGTCGAGGCCCGGTAGTCTTTTTGCAACTGTGCTTGTTTCTCTAAAATGACCACGGGAATTTGCTGCTGGGCTACTAAATAGGCCAGGGTGAGTCCCACAGGTCCAGCACCAATCACCACCACAGCTTGATTATTTGACATAAAAATTAATCACGTTGAAAATACAATCTCTACATTTTCAGGGCAAACTGGACTCAATCCATGGCCAATTTGTTTTTTCGGATGATCACACCCGTGGTCTGAATCTCATTGGAGACGATCGTTTGCAGCTCTTCAGGAGAGCTCGTACTGACGTCAAGGCCTTGTTTTTCCAATGCGTCTTTGACTTGGGGTGAGAGCAAAATGCTTTTCAAATCCTTGTTTAGACTTTTCACTAATGAGATGGGCATTCCTTTAGGACCCCAAAAACCATACCAAATATCAGCCTCCGCCCCCTCAAGGCCGACCTCCTTAAAGGTGGGCACAGCCGGTGCTTTTGCGTGCCGCTTGGGACTTGCAACAGCCAGAGCAATCAATCGACCTGAGAGTACATGAGTCATCGCCACATGAACAGGGACAAAGCTCACACTCACCTGCCCGCCCAGCAGATCACTCAATGCACCCGCAGAACCTTTATAAGGAACATGCAAGAGGTCAATATGGGCCAAGTCCTTTACCAACTCCATAGAGATATGCTGAGAGGTCCCTAATCCTGCTGAGGAATAGGTGAGTACACCAGGCTGCGCCTTGGCTTGTTGAAGAAAACTCTGAAAATCAGAAAAACCACTTTTGGGATGTGTTACCAAAATGGAGGTCCCGTAAGCCGCAAGCGTGATCGGCGTGAAATCGGTGAGTGGGTTGTAATTCACGCTCTTATAAAGCATGGGCGTAAGAGCAAAGGTCTTGGCGTTGACCATGAGGGTCAGTCCATCAGGTGAAGCCTTGGCCACCATCATTGCACCGATATTACCGCTGGCACCTGCGTGATTTTCCACCACAACAGTTTGACCTGTAAGACGCCCTAGTTCTGGGCTCACTGCCCTGGCAATCAAATCAATACCTGTCCCAGGGGTGTAAGGAACGATCAATTTGAGGGTGGTGGTGTTGAGTGAGTTCGGACTTGAGAGGCCACTCCCATGAGCATTGAGGTCGGGTGTCGTACGAAGTGGTGACTGCGCTTGCACCCAGGGTGCCAAGACTAACCCAACGATCAAGAGCGAGAATTTACTGCAAATACTAAAGAATGAAAAACGACCACAGCATGGCCAAGTGGAATTAAACATGATGAACAGTTCGCTTTTGAAAAATTAAACGCTATCAATATTTTCATTCATCAACATAAGATCAACATATGATGAACAAGGCGAAGCGTCATTCACAATGTTTATTCGTTTGTTCACTTTTTGTAAGAACTCTCCAAAAGTCTCAATTCCCAAGGAATAATGACTTTAGAGAAAATCACAGGATCGGTCCAGCCTTTGGCCTCTCGTCCCAAATGTCCGCCATGGGGATTGATCCAGGACTCTTTGGGCACGTCACCCGATCGCATCAAAAGCTCCAAGTCCACGATGGGGACTTGGGTGTCTTTCACGCCACCCACAACCAACATCGGTGCAGTGGGTTTACCCATAAGCCCCATTGTTTTCAAAGACATGGGCGGCAGCAACCGCGCCAAGTCATCGATCGATTGAGCACCCTCAAACACATTAATAAAGGCAGGTGCCAAGTCAAACAAATATTCTTTGTTACCCATGGTGTCTTCACGGAGAAACTTTTCAGTGAAGAATTGATCAATCGGAGGAGATTGTGCGACGCTACCCAAGAGTCTTGAGCGTTCCACAATAGCCAGCTTGCTGGCCCAGTACCCCCCAAAACTCACCCCAGAGACAATGATCCTTGAGGTGTCGACCTCAGGCAGACGGGCCAAGTAATCCAAGGCAGCACTGAACATACGTTCAGCCGTCAGATTCACTTTCACTGGAGCTTGGCCAGTACCTGGAGAGTCGACTGCTAAAAAGCCAACGCCATAATTGAGAATTTCCGCATAACTATCAGCGACCGTTTCTTTGCGGCTATCCAACCCACTGATGGCTAGAATCATGGGCACTTTTTTACTTTGGTTTTTAGGCATGCGCAAATAAGCCGCAAACGTTTTTCCTTCAAAGGGAATTTGAACCACTTGAAGTGGAGGATCAAGTGTTTGGGCATAACGTGCATAAGCACTCAATGCATCTGCATAGGCTTTCTTTTTGCCATCTGAATTCGGTACAGGCCACTGTGCCATGTAAAAAAGCCTCCAAGCACGCTTATAAGCTTGTGCGGCCTTCGCGTTGTCGGTGCTCTTTTGAGCCTCTTGGAGATAAGACTGAGCGAGCTGACTCCAGCCATATGCCCAATCATTGCCATCACGAGTTTTGATCAGGGAGAGCGCTTGTTCAACATCTTTGGGGTCCAAGCCCCCCATGGGATAACCACCGCGATTGGCACGTGCTTGAGCCTCAACTTTGATTTCATCAATGGTGCGCTCAGGAACTTGAGACCATGAGGACACCCCTAAGGTCAGTGCTATTGAAAGTAGCAAAGTTTGAGCGAGCCAATGCTTTAGTCGATGGGTTAAATTCATACACAATTTCATCATTGCTCCCTCGGCATTTGTAATGCAAGGATTATGACAAAATTTATGTTCCACCACTCAACACATTGGCCCCAAGTTGCTCACCCACGCATAAGGTTAACCCTTAAAGTCTTCGTATTAAGTATGCAGTAAGCGCTAGAAAAATCAATCTCCTGCACTACACAATACGCAAGTGATTTAGGCTTTGTTCTTAAGCTCTTTCAGGGCCACTTGGGCTATGCTGTGGGCGTCAACACCAAAGAAGCGTCTGAGTTCACTGCGTGTATCGCTGCGACCAAAGCCATCAGTTCCCAAGGTCGCAAAAGTTCTTTCTCTAGGAATGTGAGCACGAAGTCTCTCAGGTACAGCCCTCACATAGTCGCTAGCAGCCACGATGGGCCCTTTGGATAGAGCGAGTTGTGAAGCCAAAAAGGATTTCTCCTCTCTCAACGCATTGCGGTCGAGTTCGCTCCAACTGGTGACGCTAAAAACATCCGCATCAACACCCTGGGAAGCAAGAACCTCCTTGGCTTTGAGTACTTCAAGTAGGATGGCACCCGAGCCCATCAAAGTGACTCGTTTCTTTGATTGTTTCTTAGCAGGACTTAATAGATAGCACCCGTTCAACACTTCATGTGCTTTCGCACTGTCTAGGCTTGGGTGGGCATAGGACTCATTCATCAAAGTAATGTAGTAAAAGACATCTTGCTGCTCAACCATCATCTCCTTCATGCCATGGGCCAAGATCAATGCCAACTCGCCCGCAAAGGCTGGGTCATAGGACTTGCAATTGGGGATGGTGGCTGAGATTAAGTGGCTGGAGCCATCTTGATGCTGCAAGCCCTCCCCAGCCAAGGTGGTTCTCCCCGAGGTCGCACCCAACAAGAATCCTCTGGAGCGTTGATCGGCTGCCGCCCAAATGGCATCACCGACACGTTGGAAACCAAACATGGAGTAGTAAATGTAGAAAGGCAACATGGCCACACCATGCACGCTGTAACTCGTGGCTGCCGCTGTCCAGCTCGAGATCGCACCTGCCTCACTAATGCCTTCCTCCAGTATCTGTCCGTTCAATGCTTCACGGTAGCTTAGCACCGAGCCTATGTCCTCTGGCTCATAACATTGGCCGACACTGGAATAAATACCGACTTGCTTGAACAAATTGGCCATACCAAATGTTCTGGCCTCATCGGCCACGATAGGTACGATGCGTGGACCGAGCTCTTTGTCTTTCAGTAAATTTCCCAGCATGCGCACAAAAGCCATGGTGGTGGACATCTCTTTGCCCTCAGCTTGAACTGCAAACTCAGCATATTTGCTAATCGCTGGGATGGGGACCACGTCGCACTGAGTATGCCGTTGGGGTAAAAAACCACCCAACGACTCGCGTTTGGCCATCAGATAGCTCATCTCCACGCTGTCTTTGGCGGGTTTGATGAATTCCAAATTGATGGCTTGTTCATCACTTAAAGGTAAATTGAATCGATTTCGAAATTCAATAAGCGTCTGATCATCGAGTTTCTTTTGACTGTGTGTGGTCATTCGGCCTTGTCCAATTTGGCCCATCCCAAAACCTTTTTTAGTGTGGGCCAAGACCACGGTGGGCTGCCCTTTGTGCAGGAGAGCAGCTTGATATGCAGCATAAATTTTCACCAAATCGTGCCCACCACGTTTTAACCGATCAATTTGTTCATCGGTCATACCTTGCGCGAGATGGCGCAAAACTTCATTTTGACCAAAAAAATTGTCGCGGTTAAAACGACCATCCTTGGCCGCAAAGGTTTGCATTTGGCCATCCACCGTATTGGATAGCGTTTTAATCAACTCCCCCGTTTTATCTCTGGCGAAGAGTCCGTCCCAGTCACTGCCCCAAACGAGCTTGATCACATGCCAGCCTGCACCGGTGAACAATTTCTCCAACTCATCCATAATGCGGCCATTGCCACGCACGGGACCATCCAAACGCTGCAAATTGCAATTCACGACCCAAACCAAGTTATCCAATTTCTCTCGGGAGGCCAAGGTCAATGCGCTCATGCTCTCAGGCTCATCCATCTCTCCATCACCAAAGACACCCCATACCTTTCGTTCACTACAGTTGAGCAACTGACGGTGGGTGAGGTAGCGCATAAAGCGAGCATGGTAGATGGAGCTGATGGGGCCAATCCCCATGGAGCCTGTGGGAAACTGCCAAAAGTCTGGCATGAGCCAGGGATGAGGATAGCTGCTAAGGCCCTTGGCACCCACGCTAAAGGCCGTAATCTCTTGGCGGTAGTGGGCCAAATCATTTTCACTCAATCGCCCCTCCAAGAAAGCCCTGGCATAAACACCGGGAGCGGAATGAGGCTGAAAAAAGACCAGATCTTCCAACTGCTTGTTCGATCGGGCTTTGAAAAAATGATTAAATCCAACCTCGAATAAATCTGCAGCGCTTGCATAACTGGCAATATGACCACCCAACTCACCATAGGCCCCGTTGGCCCGAACCACCATGGCCAATGCATTCCACCTCATCAACGAGGCCAGTCTCTCTTCGATGGCCAAATCACCAGGAAAAATTCCTTGATCCTCAACTTTAATGGTGTTGACGTGAGGAGTGAGCGCGTCTTTAAAGCTCGCTGCGGTTCCTAGGCCAAGTTGCTGTGTATGCTCCAGCAAAGCGTTGATCAAAAATTGTCCCCTCACCGCTCCATGTGCTTTGATGGTCTCCTCAAAAGAGCTCAACCACTCCAGGGTCTCTTCATGGTCTACATCTTGGGTGGAAAGAAGGGATTGCATGGTTGAAGCTATCAAGTCGCTCATTGAATGTCCTCTGACGGTTTTTCATCTAATTCACCAATGGCTGAACGAAATCAACACCACCGGAGTTATTGAACTATAGCCAGATTGGCTTAGCATAGGGTTTTAATTTAACGGATCAAATCTTATATTTTCAGAATAAAATACCAAATATATGCTTCAATGAAGAATTAAATGCCGATGGATAGCCTAGATTACAAAATTCTGCATGAATTACAACAAGATGCCTCGCTGAGCAATGTCGAACTGGCCAAGCGGGTTCACCTCTCTCCATCGCCTTGCTTGAGCAGGGTCAAGGCGTTGGAGAGGCAAGGCGTGATCAAACACTATGTGGCACTTTTGGATCCTCAGGCTCTTGGGCTTGGTCTGAGTGTGTTTATATCGATCAGCCTAAAGGAGCAAACCAAACAAGCTTTGGGAAATTTTGAGCAAAGTATTTGGCAACACAATGAAGTGATGGAATGCTACTTGATGACCGGCGACTGTGACTATTTGATTCGAGTTGCGGTAAAGGACATCGCTGCATTGGAGAAATTTATCCTGGAGTCTCTCACGCCCATACCCGGTATTGAAAAAATCCGCTCAAGCTTCACTCTTAAGCAAGTGAAATATAAAACCGCCCTCCCCTTGAACGAGTAAACCTGGGCCTGAGTGAACTCAGGATATAGATGATAAAACTCTTAAATCCTTAACTCCCTAGATTGAGGGAGCGGGTCTTTTGATCGTCTGTAACTCCCCCAGGTAGGGTAAGTTCAGTGTTGGACTCATCAAAATTTCATTGATACAAACCCGCGAAGGCAAACCAATTAAATAAGACACAACGCTTGCTACATCATCGGGTTTTAGTAAGGTCTTCCTCACCTCTTCTCGCACCGGCGGTGTACGATTATCCAAAAGTGGCGTATCAATGCCAGCAGGAGAGATGGATGTGGCACGAATGCCGTGAATACATTCCTCCATGTTGATGGTCTCAGTGAGGGCCAGATCGGCTCGTTTTGAAGAGGAATAAGCAGGACCGGCAAAATAAGCCGCAAAATGACCAGCCCATGATGCCACGTTGATGATCAAACCGTCCTTTTGTTCTCTCATACCTTTTAAGACCGATTGGCAAGCATAAAACATCCCTGACAAATTGATCTTAATGGTTTGATCCCAGTCCTCAACGCTCAAATTACTCCAGTGTCTTTTGGGCGGGTTAATTCCGGCCGTATTGATCAAGACATCGATTCTTTTGTATTTAGCCTCAATGTAGTCCCGGGCTTTGAAGACAGACAGACTATCACTGACGTCCAACACCACAGCGTCTGAATCCGCGCCAACCTCCCTTTGAGCCGATTGCAATTTGGCCTCGTGTCGCCCTGAGAGAATTACTGTGTGACCTTGCTGGGCCAAGCTCTTGGAGATGGCCAAACCTACAGCACCGGCAGCACCGATCACCCAAACTATTTTTTTCAATTCACTGCCCCTTGGAGAGGTTCAAACGTTTTTCACTTTTGGAGCAATGTAACGAGTCCATCGGGAGGCTGATTGTGAGACCACCAAGGGCTTGGCAGCGGCCAAAAACTCTTGAGTGTGCTTTCGAGTCATGTGGTCGGAAAAAGCATCCTCGCTTTTATAGACCTCATAAAGCAAAACCTGACAGTCATCTTTGCTATCCCTTAGCACGTCAAACTGATAGCAACCCTCTTCGTGCTCAACTGACGCATGGGCATTGATATCAATGAGTTGATTAAACTGGGCCAAACTCTCTGGCTTCACTACAAATTTCACTTCCAATACAAATTCATTCATTGAGCACGACCTTTAAAAATATCAAACTTATTTTGCAAACACAAAACTCATCGCAATCAAAGCATCTCTTGGCAACGCCTCGACTCCAACACAAGAAATAGTGGGGTGATTGAATTGATCAAAAAGTTCAGAAAACAAAATATTGATTCTTGGATAAAACTTCTTGAATTGGCACAAAGAAATATTCACACTCACCACATCAGAGAGACTGAATGGCGTTGGAACTGATAGCTCACCAATGTTGTGAATAATCCTCCTAGCTTGCTCTTCAACGTATTCGGGCAAAAACGCAGCAGGCGTTTGCAAGTCAATGGGCAATATTCCATTGGCAAACATCAAGTTGCCGCTTGTCTTTAATTGATTCAATAGCATGGTGGTAAAAAAATTTCTATTCAACAAGGAGATGCCATCGATTCAAGAATCGTTTTGACTTTTTCTTTAACAGCCTTCTCCCTCTCCAACGGAGGCAACGCATCAAATTCAACAAAAGCCAGCGCCGCCTGGTGTCCAAATTCTGAGAGCTTTTTAGAATCTGACAGATCGACGCCTTCGGGGATTTTGAGCACAATTTCATGAGCATATGTGCTCACAGGTCCTTGGTCATAGATTTTGGGTTTAACGGGCGCCTTGCCTGCTTCATTGTCCTTGATGGCTTGGGCCAGCATTCTTCTAAAAGCGACCACGCCTCGGTCTGTCGTTCCCAAGTGCTCAGCATTGCGATTGGCGACGGGGCCTTGTGTAACGACCGCATCAAAGTCGCCTGGCTCTTGTTGTCGCTCGTGATAGGGACGATTATCGGTTTGCCCAATGAAAGGAATTTTATCAACACCGAAATCCTCACGGGTCATTTTGCGAACGCTTTTGTTGTAACTGTTCAGATGCGCAAAGCCAATATAAAACGAATGCGTATCATCAACTGCCACTGCCCAACGGGTAAGAAAGGGACGAATGCCAACACTCTCATGATCTACTTTATTGCCGCCATTGGGAAACTGACCCATATTGGGCAAGATGATGTCACTCGATCTCACAAACACATAGTCTCCGACTTTGCGCGTGGCCATGGACAAAAAACCAAGAGGAGTCTCAGGAAAATCAAGTTGAGGCAACACCTTAAAGGCTGGAGAAAATTGTTGACCGGCCACAATCGCATGCAAAAAGGCGTTGTGCATCGGATCTGACCCGTTCTCCACAATTTGCACCCAGTTGCAAGGCATATTCATCCTAAAAGGCACGACCTCATTGTCTTGAGGGTGATCAACACAATCGTAAGTAGGAAATTCTGGCAAATCTTCAATTGGCCCCATATAGGCAAAGATCAACCCTTGCCACTCTCGAACTGGATAAGCTCCTTGGGTGAGATTGTGTTTTCGTTTACTTGTTTCTGGCTCAGCAGGTGTATCCAATATCGTACCGTCAACATCAAAGTGCCAACCGTGATAGCAACATCGAATGCCTCTGTCAGCAACGATGCCAAACTCTAGCGAAGAGCCCCTGTGAACACAGTGGCGGTGCAAGAGCCCAAGTCGAGACGACTTATCTCGAAAGACCACCAAGTCCTCACCAAGTAGACGCACTGGAACAGGCAACTCTTTGAGCTCAGAAGAGAGTAAAAAGGGATGCCAATATTTTCTGAGGTATTCACCCCCGGGTGTACCGGGCATCACTTGGGTGATGAATTGATCCGTATTGGGAGCCGGTCTGTTGTGATAACCGCTGTAAGGTCTGGTATCGCGAACCGAGATGGTCTTGTCTAACATGCATCTTCTCCTTAGCCCAAAATCCTAACTCGCAAGGGACACTTCGTCAATCATGATGATTACTTATAACGATCCTTTCAGACTCCAATCACTCCAACTGGTAAAAACCCTCAAAGCAATTCACGTATGATTCTTGAAAATATTTTGAGAAAAATTATTTCTAAAAGATTGATCTCAATCAATTTCGATCACACGATTTGTTGAAACTGATTGGATCAACATTTAATCACAAAGGGACATCATGAGACATTGGACATTGTTGGGTTGCTTGTTTTTCATCACCCCCATCCTTTCACAAGCGCAAACATTCCCAAATAAGCCCATTCGAATGGTCGTCCCCTATGCAGCTGGCGGCGCAGTGGATGTTTTGGGTCGGCCAGTCGCGCAAAGGATGTCAGAGTTATTGGGGCAACCCGTGATTATTGACAATCGACCAGGTGCGAATGCAACACTAGGCACAGACAATGTCGCCAGATCTCCAGCAGATGGATACTCCATCGTGCTCACCTCGATTGTTCATTATTTAGTCCCTTATTTCTCCAAAAACGTTCCCTACGACACGTTCAAAGACTTCACTCCTATATCTAGCATTGCAGTCACACCCAATATACTGGCTGTGCATCCATCTCTTGGCGTGAACAACATGAAGGAGTTCATTGAATACGCGCGCAAGAACCCAGAAAAATTGTTTTATGGCACAACGGGCGTGGGTTCAACCCATCATTTGGCGGGGATATTGTTAGCCCAAATGGCCAATATCAACATTGAGCATCTCCCCTACAAAGGAGGCAATCCAACCATCACGGATGCCATCGGCGGTCAAATTCCCATGGTGATTTTGACCTCACCCACCATCTTGCCCTACTCGAAGACAGGAAAACTTAAAGCCTTGGCGATCATCGAAGGTAAACGCTCCAAAACACTCCCAGATTTGCCCACAATTGGGGAAACCGTCCCTGGTTATGCGATTCCTGATTTATGGCTCGGAGTGCTTGGACCAGCGGGCATGAATAAAGCCGTGGTGGACAAATTGAACACAAGCTTGCGGCAAGCAGTGAATACTCCAGAAGTCAAACAAAAGCTAGAGGCATTTGGCTTTGAAGTCACGGGCACTGCAAATGCTGACGAGTTTGCTAACTCACTCAAAGGTGACATGGAAGTCTTTAAGAAAATCATCGTCACCGCAAATATCAAACCTGAATAATGAAGCGAACAACCCAATGACTCTCAACAGACGACAGCTCATGGCCGCGGTCTCAGCCTCGACCACCGCTTTGGCCTTTCCATCCCTGACCAAAGCAGAAAACTACCCCAGCAAACCACTGCATTTGGTGGTACCGTATGCGCCAGGTGGTGGCCTTGATGTTTTTAATCGCCCCATGTCCATCAAAATGAGTGAGCTGTGTGGCCAAGCCGTTGTCATTGACAACAAAGCTGGCGCGTCAGGTGTTATAGGTGCAGATTACGTCGCAAAAGCCGCGCCCGATGGTTATACCTTTTTGACCTCGTTTTCATCGCAAATATTGCAACCTTACGTTCTTAAAAATGTTCCCTTCGACAATGAGCGAGACTTCACGCCGATCTTAGAAGGTGCAAGGGCTCCCATTGTGATTGTGGTTCACCCTTCAGTACCCGCTAACAACATGGCTGAACTCATGGCCTATGCTAAAAACAATCTGGGCAAAGTGGGATACGTGACCGCGGGGACCAATACCTCACAGCACCTCACAGGTATCATGCTTGAAAAAGTCACAGGCATTCCCTTGGTTCACGTCTCTTACAAAGGAGGCGCCCCTGCTTTGACGGATCTGTTAGGCGGCCAAGTCCAAATGGGCATCTTGGTGTTAGGGCCCATTAGTCAGCACATTCAATCAGGAAAATTAAGAGCTCTCGCGGTGATCGAGTCTACGCGGGCCAAAGCTGCACCTCACATTCCGACCTTGGAAGAATCTGGATTTGGAGGTGCCACCATGCCAGACACTTGGATTGGATATTTTGGGCCTCGTAATCTTCCTACGACCATCACCAAGCAAATCAATCAATACATACAACAGTCGACTCAAAGTCCCGATGTCAAGGCAAAGCTCGAGAGCTCGGGCTACGAAGTTACGGGCGGAACACCCGAGCAGTTCAAGGACAAAATTACCCTGACCAATGAACATTACAAAAAAATTGTGACGGCGGCCAACCTTAAACCACAATGAGTGTCCACTCATTAAACCAGTGAATTCGAACATATGAAATTAGCAACTTATCTCAATCTCAATCACCAAGAAAGAATTGGCTCCGTCAACACGAACACTCAAACCGTGTTGGACTTGCAGGCCTGTTATATTGCCAAATACAAAAAAGAAAATCCCGCCTTCAAGACCATGCTCGATCTCATTGATGCTGGCAAAGAAGCTCTAGATGAAGCACAGGCTTTGAGCGATCATTTCAAAGGTGATATCCAATTTCAACATAATCTCAGAGACATACAACTCCTGTCGCCTGTTCCCGAGCCACGTCAAATTCGTGACTTCAACAATGCAGAAGGCCACTGGCGCAATGCTCCTGCTGGAATGGAAATATTGAGAGCGCGACTGAGTAACAAACCTGTTCCCAATCGAAGTGATATCTCAGTAACAATTCCAGAAGTCAATTACACCCAACCCATTTTCTACATCAGCAATCGATTTAACGTCGTGGGGCATGATGCAACCGTTACTTGGCCGAAATACTCCAATTGGTTTGATTACGAGGGAGAGTTTGGCGTCTATATTGCAAAAAAAGGCAAAAATATTTCTCAATCCGAAGCCAAAGACTATATTTTTGGCTACAGCATTTTCAATGACTTTTCTGCTCGCGATAAACAAATGCGTGAGATGGAGGGTCGGATGGGCCCCACCAAAGGCAAGAGTTTTGATACTGGAAATGCAATCGGTCCTTGGATCGTCACCAAGGATGAGATCGACAATGCGCAAAATTTAAAAGTAACCATCAGAGTCAACCATGAGGTCTGGGGCGAGAGCTCAACAACAACGATGGTTCACAGTTTTGAGAAGATCATTGAATACATCTCGGAATCTGAAACTATTCACCCTGGAGAATTCCTAGGGTCTGGAACTATTGCGGGATGCTGCAGTCTTGAGTGCGATAAATGGATGAAGGATGGGGACACCATCGAGATTGAATTCGAAAAGCTAGGTGTTCTTCGAAACAAGGTTGCTAGAGAGAGATAAAGATCGGCAGACTGGCCCAAAAACGACTTAAAACTCAAACCCCACCCGAGACCTCCAGGATTGATCCGGAACAATAACTTGATTTGTCCGAGATCAACCAAGAAATGGCCTGTGCCACTTCAATGGGTTCGCCTACACGCTTCATAGGCACAAAGTTTTTGGCTTTGTCCGCTCGGTTGGGGTCGCCCCCATCGGCATGTATTTCAGTATTGATCATCCCCGGGCGCACAGCATTTACGCGAATACCTTGTGATGCCAATTCTTTGGATAGTCCCAGCGTAAAGACCTCAACAGCGCCTTTCGAAGAGGCATAGTCAATCGCCATATCAGGGGCTCCAGACTTGACGAAAGCAGTGGATAAATTCACGATAGAACCGCCCTTACCGCCTAGCTTTGTAGACATTAGTCGAGTTGCAGCCTTGGAGCACATCATGGGACCGATGACATTGACAGAAAATATTTGATGTAGACGCCCAAAGCTCATCCCATCTAAATTAGAGTAGGTGGACAAAATGCCTGCATTATTGACAAGTCCGTGTAAGCCATCAAAGTTCGATTCTAAGAACGAAAAAATGGTTTTCACATCTTCTTCTTTGGAAATATCCCCGGCAATACACTTTGCAAGCCCTCCCGAGTCGACGATCTCCTGAACAAGTTGATGCGCAACATCGTGTTTATTACGGTAGTTGATACAGACAGCGTAACCAGCTTGGGCTAATAATTTGGCAGTTGCAGCGCCAATTCCTCTGGCAGCACCAGTAATTAAAACAGTTTTTTTCAT
>DAISKH010000080.1:7259-13288 GCA_036821105.1 Limnohabitans sp. | reverse complement strand
TATTACTATCAAAGATGAAAACGGAGTCCACGGCATGCGAGTGGCGGGTCGCCTCGCCTCAGAGGTGCTGGATTATTTAACCCCCCATGTCGTGCCAGGTGTCACCACCAATGAGCTTGACAAACTTTGTCACGACTACATCACCCAAGTGCAAGGCGCCATTCCTGCGCCTTTGAATTACGCACCCAACGGATATACGCCCTATCCCAAATCAATTTGCACCTCCATCAATCACCAAGTCTGTCATGGAATCCCCAACGACAAGGCACTCAAAAAAGGTGACATTGTCAACATCGATATCACCGTGATCAAAGATGGCTGGCACGGAGACACCAGTCGGATGTTCATTTGTGGCGAGGGCTCCATTGCCGCTAAACGGCTGTGCCAAATTACCCATGAAGCCATGTGGCATGGCATCATGATGGTCAAACCCGGCGTTCACTTGGGTGATATTGGTTTTGCGATTCAGCGCTTTGCCGAATCCAAAGGCTACTCGATTGTCCGAGAGTTTTGCGGACACGGTATTGGTGAAAAATTTCACGAAGAGCCCCAAGTCTTGCATTACGGTAAACCAGGGACCCTGGAGGTGATTGAGGCCGGTATGACCTTTACCATTGAGCCTATGGTGAATGCGGGCAAACGGGACATCAAAGAGCTGGGTGACGGCTGGACGATCGTCACCAAAGACCACTCATTGTCAGCTCAATGGGAGCACACCGTCTTGGTGACTCCCACAGGCTTTGAGGTGCTGACCTTGTCGGCCGGTAGTCCGCCCTTGCCTGATTTTGTGACCCACACCATTTGCTAATTTCCTCAAAGAGGGCAGCATGATCCAGAGTCAAATTTTTAGAGCTCAAAAAAGTCAATTGCTGCTCGAGCTCGGAGAGCTTGCGCAACTTAAAAGTTTAAGAAAAGCGCACAGCACGCTGGCCAAGCTCTCTCATTTGACGGACGAGACCTTGACCCACTTGTGGAATGAATGTGGTCTGAGCTCGCCCCTGGCATTGATTGCTGTAGGAGGCTTTGGTCGGGGAGAGTTGTTCCCCTACTCTGATGTGGATGTGTTGGTGCTGCTCCCCAACTCCATGCCCGAACCCCAGTCCATCAACCATGATGAGACCTTGTCTCGTGTAGAGCGCTTCATTGGCATGTGCTGGGACTGTGGGCTTGAGATTGGTTCAAGTGTGCGCACCTTGGGTGAATGCCTTGAGGAGGGCAAAGCCGATATCACCGTTCAAACCGCACTCTTGGAGTCTCGCCTCATCACGGGTAGCGAGGTTTTGTTCAAAGAGTTCAGGCAGACTTTTTTATCCAACTTGGATGTGAAGGCGTTTTTTATCGCCAAAACGCTTGAAATGCGTCAGCGTCACAACAAGTTCGACAACACCCCCTACTCCCTCGAGCCCAATTGCAAAGAGTCCCCGGGGGGGTTGCGTGACCTGCAGGTGTTGCTGTGGCTCTCCAAGGCTGCGGGCTTTGGAAACTCCTGGGAGGACTTGAAAAAGAACGGCTTGGTCACCCCCTTAGAAGCGCAGAAACTCAAACGCAATGAGTCCATATTGAGTCTGATTCGCACGCGTCTACACCTTGCCGCCAAGCGACGCGAGGACCGTTTGGTTTTTGACTTGCAAGCCCAAGTGGCCAAAGACTTGGGGTTGGTCCCGCAAAACGATGAGGGCAAAGGCGCTCGCGCAGCTTCTGAGGCTTTGATGCGTCAGTATTACTGGCGAGCCAAGGCGGTCACACAGCTCAACCAAATTCTCATGCTCAACTTAGAGGAGCGACTCTCGGCGACCGAGATGCCACCGATACGCGCAATCAATGAGCGCTTTTCTGAAAAAGCAGGCATGCTCGAAGTCAATCATGAAGATCTGTATCAAACTGATCCCCATGCGATTCTCGAGACCTTTTACATCTTCCAGACCACACTCGGTATCAAAGGCCTTTCAGCCAAGACGCTTAGAGCGCTCTACAACGCTCGGAGGGTCATGGGTTCAGCGTTTCGCAAAGACCCCGCTAACCGCGCCATGTTTCTCAACATCTTAAAGCAGCCCCAAGGCATCACCCATGCTATCCGGCTGATGAATCAAACATCTGTTTTGGGACGCTATTTGTGGGTTTTTCGTCGCATCGTGGGTCAAATGCAGCATGACTTGTTTCATGTCTACACGGTAGACCAACACATTTTGATGGTGCTTAGAAATGTGCGTCGATTCTTAATCCCTGAGCATGCCCATGAGTATCCCTTTTGCTCTCAACTGGCGGCGAGTTTTGATAAACCATGGGTGATCTATGGTGCAGCCCTTTTCCATGACATTGCCAAGGGACGCGGGGGCGATCACTCACAATTGGGCAAGAAAGAGGTTCGACGTTTCTGTAAAGACCACGGCATTGAGAGCGAGGATTGTGAGCTCATGGTCTTTTTGGTGTCTGAGCACTTGAGTATGAGCCACATTGCTCAAAAGCAAGACATGAGCGACCCCCAGGTGATCGAGAACTTTGCGGCCCGGGTCAAAAATGAACGCTACTTGACGGCCCTTTATTTGTTGACTGTGGCGGATATCCGGGGCACTTCCCCCAAGGTCTGGAATGCCTGGAAAGGCAAACTTCTGGAGGATTTGTATAGAAATACGCTCAGAGTCTTGGGCGGTCGAGCACCTGATACCAGTGCCTTGGTTGAAGCCAGAAAACGGGAGGCCTTGAGCATGTTGGCGCTTTATGCGATGCCCGCCGACTCGCACCAAGCGCTTTGGAAAACCTTGGATGTGAGTTACTTCATGCGTCACGAGGCGAGTGACATCGCTTGGCATACCCGCCAACTGTGCCGTGACTTGAGTCGAGATAAAACTATTCCTTCCCATCACACGACCGTGGTTCGAGCAAGACTATCCAGCGTGGGAGAGGGCCTACAGTTGATGGTCTACACCCAAGATCAACCGGACCTCTTTGCTCGCATCTGCGGATACTTTGATCAATATGGTTTTAGTATTTTGGATGCCAAGATTCACACCGCTTTGAATGGATTTGCCTTGGACACATTCCAAGTCGTCTCCGATCGTCTTGAGGAGCACACCCGAGAGTGGATTCACCTCTTGGAGCATGATTTGAAGCAGACCTTACTCGATACCCCGCCCCTGCCCAAAGCCAGCAAAGGCCGGGTCTCGCGAAGGGTCAAGAGCTTTCCCATTCGACCACGCGTGACGTTGTCTCCTGATGAAAAAGCACAACGCTGGCTTCTCAATATCTCTGCAAGCGACCGAACTGGACTGCTCTACAGTGTGGCTTTGGTGTTGGCCAAACACAAGATCAATCTTTTACTGGCCAAGGTGAGTACATTGGGAGAACGTGTGGAGGATACTTTCTTGATTGACGGCGCAGCACTCCAAGAGAACAAAATTCAAATTGAGGTCGAAACAGAGCTCTTAGAGGCCCTGAGTCTATAGATCAGACTCTCTCAAACTCCCAAAGCTCATTAATCCTCTTTCCCCCAGAAGAAGAAGGACTCAGATGACCCTCACCCTGGCCCCCATTGAACGCTATCAGGCTGAGAGGTTGATATTGGAGCCCACGCCCAAGAGGGCGTACAAATTGTCACTGCTACTTGTACCCGCATCGGCCGCATCTTGGGCGTTGATGGCATTGAGCAGCGAGGTGGTGTTGGATGTTTGCATTGAACTCAAGAGCCCTGCGGGTGTGAGACTCATGCTTGATTGGCCTGAGTTGGAACTGCCCGTTCCACCGGAGGAGGCTCCTGAGCTTGTCCCAGAGCTAGAAATATGACCAGAACCAGATGTACCGCTGCTGGGTGAAGAGGAGGCTGAAGTCGCACTTGAGGCCAAAGGTATGCCGCTTCCCCCTTGCATGGTCGAGGCCAAGCTTTGGGCGCTGGCGAGGTCGCCCTTGTGCAATGCAGCACCGAGTTGGCCAAAAACGGAATTTGCATTGAGCAATGAGGAATTGGTACTTTGCCCCCCCACAAAAGCGTTGTAAGCTTTTTGCGCGCCAGCGAGGTCACCACTTTTTAGGGCCGAAAACATGGCCTTGGCACTTTGATTTTTGCTTTGCAGTGAAGATGTTCCGCCGAGAACACTCATGGTGGCACTATTCAGACTCAATGACATGGCAAATCCCTTTCAAGTAGTCCAATTCGAGAAAGTGGCAAACAATGGCCGAATCCTCTACTCGAATTGGGTATACAAGGGTCAGAGCAATCGTCATGCCAAGATGAATAAGTCCTGAGGAAAGGGAATCAATCAGTAACCGGCCTTGGCTTGAGGTCTTTTTTTGGCAAATAAACCTGCCGCTTTTGCCCCTTGCTTGGCAAAACGCTCACGCCTTGCAACTTTAGGGTCGACCCGAAGGGGGCGGGTGATCTCAAGGCGGTCGCCAAGTTTTAGCCGGTGATTGAGCTCTTGTGGGTGGCCCCAGACACTCAGAAAGAAGTGTCGCTCCATGAGTGAATGGGACAGTGCCTTGGCGAGATGGGAGGCTGAGCCCAGGTCTGGATCATTGAGCGGAAAGTCCCTTAAACCCAGGGTGTCGATCAATTGTTCTCTCACCAAGAGATTTTCCTCCCCACAGTCATGCCTCAACGCTTTGGAGAGGGTGTTCAGGACGCTCTCCTTGGCAATATGTTCAAGGGTCAAGGAGAGGACCGTTCTCGCCTTGGGGCTAAACACCACCTCAACGGTGGAGGTTTGGGCGTTGTTCAGAGTGGGCATGGTCTATTCAACCGTATTGTGCGGCTCATACAGCCAGTTGCAGAGTTTGCTCCCAAGGCTTTAGGAGGCCACATAGACTTGCTCTGCACGTTTAACAAACGCGTCGACCAAAGTGCTGGCAATTTTGTCAAAGAGCGGTCCCACCAAATTGCCAAACACACTCTCAAATCTGTAGTTCAAGTGAAGCTCTATACGGCAAGCGCGTTGATCCTCAAGGGGGTGAAAATCCCATACGCCAGAGAGTTCTTTGAAAGGGCCTTGGACCAACTCGAGGTGAACTTGGCTGTTGAGCTGATTCACGTTTCGGGTGGTGAAAGACTTCTTGAATCCCCCAATAGACATCCCTATTTGAGCGGTGACTCCATCGTCATGGGTCTCTAAAATCTTTCCATGCTCGCACCAAGGCAAGAATTTCGGATAACTCTCAACATCAGTGACCAGGTTGTACATTTCCTGAGCACTGAACCAGATAAGGACGGATTTGTGAACTGTTTTCATGATGTGACCCAAGTCTGACATCAATAAGCCAGACAACTCTCAACCAATCCTCTCTAGGATAAAAAAGATGCGTCTGAAGAGCGCAAATTCAAAAAGGATTTGAGCTTGGGACCCGTCCCGAGCTATTGTGCTTTAAACTCAGGGACACCAGCTTCTAGGTTGGCAACTACCGTTGAGCTCAACGCTGATGGTCCACTTTTGATTCAAACGATTCCCCGTATTGTAGAGTTTTCCCGAAAACGCGTCAGTTTTACTTCCATGAGCACAAAACCAGCCACCCCAGCTCGCATTGCGGACAACAAAAAAGCCATCTTCAATTACTTCATTGAAGAGCGTCATGAGACGGGCATGGTCTTGCAAGGCTGGGAGGTCAAAGCAATCCGAGACGGCCGGGTTCAACTCACCGATGGCTATGTGGTCATCCGGGACGGAGAGCTTTTTGTGATCGGTTGTCAAATCAATCCAACCCGCACCACCTCTACCCATGTGGTGCCTTTGCCAGACAGGACCAAAAAACTCCTACTCCACAAAGCTGAGATCCAGCGCTTGGTCGGCAAAGTTGAGCAAAAAGGGTACACATTGGTCCCATTAAATATGCACTGGAAAAACGGCAAAATCAAACTTGAAATTGCTCTGGCCAAAGGCAAGGCTGAGCACGACAAAAGGGACACCATCAAGGACCGCGAAGGCCGTCGTGAGGTTGAACGAGCCATGAAACACAAATCGCGCTAGGCCTATTGAAGATGAGCGGACACACGCCTCACCAACCCTAGTTTGGCACTGAATTTCTCCTTAATCGTTGCCATTTCA
>DAISKH010000080.1:0-7159 GCA_036821105.1 Limnohabitans sp. | reverse complement strand
T
This sequence comes from Limnohabitans sp., assembly GCA_036821105.1. GTDB lineage: Bacteria > Pseudomonadota > Gammaproteobacteria > Burkholderiales > Burkholderiaceae_C > Limnohabitans. The sequence continues at coordinate 7,158 of DAISKH010000080.1, read as the reverse complement.
GCCATTTCAATTAAGCTTTTGCTACTTTCTCACGCCTCTTTCCCTGCACCCTTCATTTCCCCCTCTCTTACTTTCACATTATTGGGGCTTTCCCCTTGAATACCTCTAGGTGAGATCAGTTAGCATTCGCTGTCGTATTTTTTTACGCATTGACACCCCCTCTTCTAAGTATTTACTGATGAAAACACACTTGATCACCCGCTCCCTTTTGACCCTGACTTGTGGATTGGTGTATGCGGGCTTGGCCTTGTCGGCGCCACAAGAGCCACTCTTTTCAATCATTCAAACTCAAAAAACACCCTACCTCAAGACTCTCGAGTCTTTGGTCTCCATTGAATCAGGCTCCAGAGACCGAGCGGGGCTTGATCAAATATCGGCCCTGCTTTATTCGCGTCTAAAAGACTTGGGAGCGCAAGTTGAATTCATTGAACCGGGCGCGCGAATTTACAAAATGTACGATACCCCTGAGCACCCAGGTCGCATGGTCAAGGCTGTCTTCAAGGGTCAAGGGAGCAAGAAAATTCTTCTCATCGCTCACATGGACACCGTATACCTCAAAGGCATGCTCGCCAAGCAGCCCTTCAGGCTCGAGGGTGACCGTGCCTACGGGCTTGGTATCGCGGATGATAAACAAGGGTTGGCCTTGATCCTGCACACTCTAGAGACATTGAAGCAATTGAAATTCAAAGACTACGGCCAAATCACTGTACTCTTTAATGGGGATGAGGAAATCAGCTCACCCGCAGCCAGGTCTTACTTCACCGAGTTGGGCGCGCAGCATGATGCGACATTTTCCTGCGAATCTTCACAGGTCAAATCTGATCGCGTTGCGTTGACCACCGCAGGTATTGCCGCTGTGACACTAGATCTCACGGGCAAAGCGTCCCATGCGGGTGCAGCGCCCGAGCTAGGACAAAACGCTTTAACCGAATTGGCCTTTCAAATTCAGCAAATGCGAGACCTCTCGGATCCAAGCTTGGGGATCAAGATGAATTGGACACTCTCCTCTGCGGGGACCAATCGAAACGTGATTCCCGCAGTCGCCAGTGCCTCGGCCGATGTGCGAGTCTTGCATAAAGAGGACTTTGACACGATCGAGGCTCGGGTCAAAGAAAAACTCAAAACCCAGCAAAATCCTGCCGTCAAAATTGACATGAATTTTGAGCGTCGTCGCCCTCCCATGGTGACCAGTGAGCAGACTCTCAAAATGGCGCAATACGCCAAGAGTGTCTATGCAGAGGTAGGACGGGAGTTGGTCTTGGGCACATTGGCCGCTGGAGGCGGGACCGACGCGGCATTTGCGGGGCTTGAGACGCAAAACCCGGTCATTGAGAGCATGGGCTTACAAGGATTTGGCTCCCATTCCAACGATGATGAGTACGTCTTGATTAGCTCCATTGAGCCTCGAATGTACTTGCTCACCAAGCTCATCATGGATATTTCCCTGGGTAAAAATCACTGAACTAGCGTTTCTTTTTTTCTCTGAGGAACAGTTTCTAGCTTGACTTGAGCCCCATCTTGGCCACTTCCATCTCTATTGGGATCTTTACCCAAAAGAGTTTTACCCCTTGGAGGGTCCAAGATGATTACTTTTTGATGAGTTTTTGATCTCGAACTCCATTCTTTGGCCCCGAATGGTCTATTCCTAGGTTGGGATTGAGGCGTGAGGGCTAAAAAAAGAAATTTTCAAGATTAGAATGCAGGGTTGCGTTTTCGCCCCCCTCACCTTTCTTAATTTCCTATGTTTTTTGTAGTCGTATGATGGCCATTTCTTCAATGCAGCAAAAAGTTGACGACTTTATGCATCAACATTGGGTTCAGCACACCATAGTTGGCCTCATCTTGTTGAATGCAATTTTGTTGGGCATGGAGACCGATCCTGGCGTGATGGATCAATTCGGTGATGAAATAGGTCTCTTTGATCATGGATTGTTGGTCATTTTCATTATTGAAACGTTGCTGATGATTTTTGCCAAGGGTAGGAAATATTGGACTGATCCTTGGTGTTTATTTGACTTCATCGTGATCGCCATTGCTGTCATGCCCTCCTCGGGTGACTTGTATTTGCTTCGTCCTATGCGGATTTTGCGAGTTTTGAGATTGATCAACCGTGTCGAGAGCATGAAGCGGGTGGTCTCTGGGCTTGTAAGCTCGATCTCAAGCTTAGGCTCCGTGGTTGGACTATTGTTGATCGTTTTTTACGTCTTTGCAGTGATCTCCACGAACTTGTTTGGAAGCGTTTTTCCTGAACTTTTTGGTTCTCTGGGCCATAGCTTTTTTACACTCTTTCAAGTGATGACCCTGGAGAGTTGGTCCGACGGCATCGCTAGACCGATCATGGAGAAATTTCCCTATGCTTGGGTCTTCTTTGTGATTTTCATTTTGATTGCTACTTTTGTGGTCGTTAACTTGTTCATTGCCGTCATTGTGGACTCTTTTGCAAGCTTGAAAGATGACCCGGCCCAGGAGCCACAAACGCTCCAAAGTGACGAGATCGTCGTCAAACGTGATGAGTTTTTAGCCTTTCAAAAGGAACTCTCCGAGTTGCGTGAATTGATCACCCAACTCAAACGACCTCAAACGTGAATTAATTTTTTTCTTTGCCTTAGACCTTTCTCAAACTTTACTTTCCACTCACTGTTTGTTTCAAATGATAAAAATAGCCCCACTGCAAGAAAAAGTTCAAAATTTCATCAACCTTCACGTGGTTCAAATGACCATTGTGGCGCTCATTCTTTTGAACGCCATTTTGCTTGGGACGGAGACCAGTTCTGAGATCATGGACCGTTTTGGTGAGGAAATATCAATCATTGATCACACCATTTTGATGATCTTTATTTGTGAGACTGTGCTGCTGATCTTTTGCAAAGGAAAAAGTTATTGGACTGATCCGTGGTGTCTCTTTGACTTTATCGTGATCGCCATTGCCATCGTTCCTGCCACTGAATCCTTGTCTGTGCTTCGTGCCTTGAGGGTGTTGAGGGTGCTACGCTTGATCAATAAAGTGCAGAGCATGAAGCGTGTGGTGGCGGGTCTCTTGGGATCCTTGGCAAGTTTGGGTTCGGTGATGGGGTTGTTGTTGATCGTCTTCTACGTCTCGGCAGTGATCACCACCAATGTTTTTGGCGGCACATTTCCTGACCTCTTTGGCAACATCGGAAGCTCATTTTTCACCCTCTTCCAAGTGATGACTCTAGAGAGTTGGTCCGATGGTATTGCCAGACCCATTATGGAGAAATTCCCCTATGCGTGGATCTTCTTCATTCTCTTCATCTTGATTGCCACCTTTGTGGTGCTCAATTTGTTCGTCGCGGTAATCGTTGACTCCTTTGCCAGCATTACCGATCATGACGAAGAAGATGAAGATGAGAGCACCTCATTTCAGATGCGTGTTTTAAGAAACATCAAAGACCAAGGCAGTGAAATGGAGGGTATCAAGCAACAAATTGCTGAGCTCAAAGAGTTGATGATCAACAACAGCAACAATAATAAAACTCCTGAGGCCTAGTTTTATCAGGTGAAATGTTTCTTTTGGACAGAGGTGTTCTGGCTAGAGCACGTCGTCCAAAAGAAAACGTTAGTCAAAGGGGGCTAACGTTTTCAGCCTGGTCGCCCATTACCCTTGCCCATCGCTTATAGCTTATCGCTTGAAGCTCTTTGCCTCAAGCCTTACTCCCTACACCCTAGGCCTTAACAGGTTAGACTTAACACGTTAGCCTTAATGTCTAAGCCACAATGCGTTCATCACCACACTCACGCTACTGAGTGCCATGGACGATGCGGCCAACATGGGGTCTAGTAAGCCGGCCGCCGCCAAGGGTATGCCTAAAACATTGTAGGCAAACGCCCAAAACAAGCCTCGCTTGATCGTGCTATGAGTTTTCCTAGAAATCTCGATGGTTTGAGCGATCAACATCGGGTCACCGCGCATCAAAGTCACACCCGCTGTTTGCATGGCCACGTCAGTGCCTGTGGACATCGCAAAGCCAATGTCTGCTGCGGCCAATGCGGGTGCATCGTTGATTCCATCTCCCACCATGGCCACCACCTGAGACTCTCCTTTCATTGACTCAATGAATGAAGCTTTGTCTTGGGGCATGACCTGCGCATTAAAACCGTCCAAGCCCAACTCTTTGGACACCCAGCCCGCACTCACGGGGTTGTCTCCGCTGAGCATCCATGTTCGAATACCCAAGGCCTTGAGGGAATCAATGGCAGCTTTGGAGGTGGGCTTCAAATCATCTCCAAATATCAAAAGCGCCATCAACTGCACCCCATTTTGGGAACTTTGAGGAGATGGCTCTAGCTTGGCTAACCATGAGCAAGTTCTTCCCTGGCGTAAATATGGCTCTTGCAAAGACTCCATGTGTTTTAAAGACACACCGAGTTGCTCCATCCAACGGGTACTGCCCAAGAAGTACTCAGATCCATTGATTTGCCCTCTCACTCCCAGACCCGCCAGAGTTTGAACATGGGTTGCGACCTCAAGTGTGTTGGGCTCTCGTAGGAGAGGTGTAAAGGCACAGGCCTCTGAGTTATTTGCACTCTTTGCGGACAGCCCTCGACTCCATGCTGTGACAACCCCCTGAGCCAAAGGGTGTGAACTGGCCAGTTGCAATCTGGCCGCCATCTCCAAGGCTTGGTCCTTAGAGAGATCAGCAGTCAAGGCATCTAACGTGAGCAAGGAAGGTTGTCCTTTGGTGAGCGTGCCTGTTTTATCAAACGCCACGACCGTGATGGAGTGAGCCCGTTCAAGAGCCTGTGCATCTTTGATCAAGATCCCCTTTTTTGCGGCCAATCCGGTGCCCACCATGATAGCGGTGGGGGTTGCCAAGCCCAGAGCACAGGGGCAAGCAATCACCATGACCGATACCGCATTGACAATGGAGATTTCCCAATTGTGGGTTGATATCATCCAACCCAAGAGAGTGAGAAGGGAGATTGCAATCACCGCTGGCACAAAAAAAGCACTGACTCGGTCAACTAGCTTCTGGACGGGCGCCTTGCCCGCTTGTGCCGATTCAACCAAGTCAATGATGCGAGCAAGCAATGTTGACTGACCGGTATGGGTCACCAAGATCGTCACCAAGCCATCCAAATTGATCGCCCCCCCAAAAATTGAGTCCCCTTTGGATTTGAAGATAGGCTCACTCTCCCCAGTGAGCATGGATTCATCGACGTGTGTACTGCCGTCAATGATTTTTCCATCACATGGAAACCTTTCACCAGAGCGCACTTGAACATGGTCTTCAAGCTTGAGCATTGCGATATCAATTTCTTTTGCAGTTCCTTCTTGCAAAATCGTCACACGGCTAGGCCGCAATGCATTGAGCTCTTGAATGGCCTGCGTTGTTTTTCTTTTGGCGCGCGCTTCAAGCCATTTACCAAACAACACCAACGTGATGATGGTGGAGGCGGACTCAAAGTAAAGAGGTTGCTCCATTAAGGCACCCTGCATCGAGTTTGATGGGTCGACCATTTGTGGCATGGGTGAATTTTTAAATAGCCACAAATAGACGGACAAGCCGTAAGCCGCTGTGGTCCCAAGGGCCACCAATAAGTCCATATTGGGTGAGCTCGCGCGCACTGAACGCCAAGCTCCTTTGTAAAAGCGTGCCCCCAATATCCATTGAACGGGGCTAGACAGTGCACATTGCCAAATAGGGGGTAGTATAAAAACAATACCCAACCCACCTAAAATCATGGGCGCCATGAGGGGTAAGGTGAGCAAGAATCCCATCACGACGGGCCAAATCTTAGGCATCTCAGCAAGACTGTGCTCTTGGCCTTGGCGCATGAAACTGGCTTGATATCCCGCATCCACCACCGCTTGACGAAGCACTTCAGGGGACACTTTGGCATTGAGAGTCACATGCGCCCGCTCCAAGGCCAAGTTGACGCTTGCCGTTTGTACACCCGGTACTTTATTGAGCGCCTTCTCTACCGCGCGGGAACACATAGCACAAGTCATTCCCGTTATTTGGAGTTCAATCTCTTTTTGTTCCATGATTCCATCGCTAAGGTTAAAAGAGTTTGAGATGTTGATTCAATAGGGGGAAATTGGAGATCGAACTTGAATTAATTTTTATACACTCAATAAAATTATTGTTCGAAGGGCTTTGGCAAATGAGGGAGGTTTATGCATCGAATTGAAAAAAGTGTAATGATGGGTAAGTAGACTAAAAACACATTTATATATCCTTACGCTCATTTTCTGTTAATGGTGATAAAGTCTGTTGATATAGATCAATAGAATGGATTCATTGCATTGAATGCTCGCTGATGAAACGGTCAATGATCCCGCTTACTTCAGTGCCTGAATTGAAATACATATGGAATCCTGATTTGCAGGGATCGTCATTTTCAGACTCGCCACCCTCAATCCATCTGAATTCAATGGCCTGGGTAGCTGATTGTTTGACTCGTTCGAAATTGATTCTCGAGTACTCACTTGACGCGCTACGACATTGGTCTTTTTGGTGGTGTAGAAATAAGATAGGAACATTCAAAGGATCATCGAAATGAAATGATGATTCGTTTCGAATACTCGAGGCTATGAGTCCATTGACATTGAATGGTTTTTTGTATTTTTGTAGATACCGAATGTAGTTGCCAATACTCACACCGCCGTTGCTGTGACCCATCAGCCAAACTGGTAGTCCAGTTTTTTGACGATAAAAATCGATGGCCCTTGTGATGCGAGTGAAATGCTCACTGGAGTTGCGAAACGATAAATTGGTTTGTTCAAGAGGTCTAGGGAAATCCATTAACACGACATCGACCTGACCCGAGGTCAATGAGGGATTGGTGAGGCTTTTGAGCGTCTGATAGAAGGAGTAAGGCAAATCTTGTGTACTGTCAGTGAGTCCCAATGTCCCATTCCCGCCAGGAATATAAATAATCAAAGCTCTAGAACGAATCCCCGGCCAATATAGAGTGGGAGTTGCAATTGAGCTGGAATAAAAAGTAGAGTTGTTTTGGTCAACTTTGATAACTTCACTAACGCTCGCTGAAGAAATCATAATCCACATCATGAAAATCGAACAAACTCGGAGAACGTGCTTCCTCTTCATAATTGTTTCGAAAGGTATTTTCATTGTAAGTGTCACGGATCGCCTAATGGATCCAAATCGTGATCACTTAATGGATCCAGTCTGG
>DAISKH010000079.1:13335-13837 GCA_036821105.1 Limnohabitans sp. | reverse complement strand
CAACTGACCAGCTGCTGAATTTGACAACGGCACAAGTCTCGAGCTTGAGTTCAACTCAGCTCAATTTCTTGACGCCGACAGAAGTGAATAGCTTGACGGTTGGCCAGTTGCAGTCGTTGACCCCAAGCCAACTGAATGGTTTGAGCTCGACCAATTTGGAAGCGTTAGATGACATCAACCAGATTCCTTATCTGACAACGATCCAAATCAGCGGTTTGACTTCTACACAGTTGAATGCTTTGAACCCCGATCAAGTTCAGAGCTTTACGACCAAGCAATTGGCAGCGTTGTCACCCGATCAACTGAATGGTTTGAACTCAACCAATTTGGATGCACTCGACATGGTCGCTCAGTTGCCGTACCTGACCACCACACAAGTGAGTGGTTTGTGGACAAGTCAGTTGAGCGCCTTGACACCCTTGCAAGTCAGCAACTTGACGCTGACCCAAATTGGCGCCTTGACGACCGACCAACTCAATGGTTTGAGCTCGACAAACTTGCA
>DAISKH010000079.1:0-13325 GCA_036821105.1 Limnohabitans sp. | reverse complement strand
TGCAAGCACTGACCTTCAATCAAATTGATCTGGGTCTGACTGTTGGTCAAGTGGCTGGTTTAAGTACAGCGCAATTCAATAACTTCACCACAGATCAAATGGCTGATTTGAAGCCTGCTCAAGTGGCCGGCTTGACCAGCAACCAGTTGAACAATTTGAGTTCAACGAACTTGCAGGCTTTGACCAATGCCGAATTGATTCAGTTGACCACTGCCCAAGTTCCGTTGATCAGCAGTGCCCAATTGAACAACTTGAGCGTCAGCCAAGTCGGCGCCTTGACGACCAAGCAAATTTCGACATTGACCAGTGGCCAGTTGAACGGTTTGAATTCAACCACGCTACAAGCTTTGAGCGCAAACATGATAAAGGCCTTGAGCACGGCCCAAATTCAGAGTTTGACCTCTGCAGCTCTGGGTAATTTGGCACCCAGTCAAATGGCTTATTTGACAACGACGCAGCTTTCGAACCTGCAGTCTGCCAGCCTGGTGGGTTTAAGCACCGATGATGTTCAAGCCTTGTCAACAACCCAACTGGTTGCTTTGAGCACCGCTCAAATCAACGCCTTGGGCACCACCAACCTGGGGGTCTTGACGACATCTCAAACTGTCGGATTGACTACCAGCCAAATTGCCAACTTAACCAGCGACAGTTTGGCAGCATTGAGCGCCAGCGATGTGGCTGTTTTAAAGATCAGCCAATTGGATGCTCTGACGACTGCTCAACTGAACAACTTGAGTTCGACCAACCTGAATGCCTTGACTGCGTCACAACTAAAAGGATTGACCACCAATCAAGTATTCAACTTGAGCACAACGCAACTCAACACCTTAACCTCGGATCAGACGGTTGCTTTGACCGGCACAGAGATGAAGGTATTGAGCAGCACTCAGTTGAACGCATTGAGCTCGAACAATTTGCAAGCACTGACATCTACTCAGCTGACTGCTTTGACAAGCGCTCAGATCAGCACACTGTCAACTGGCCAGTTGAGCACACTAACAACATTGCAAATCACAGAGTTGTCGCTCACTCAAGTGAATCAGTTGACCACCACTCAATTGGCAGGCATCAGCATGACAAATGCCTCGGCCTTCACCCAGGCTCAATTCACTGCAATGTCGGGTGCACGTGAGTCTCAATTGATGCAGACCAAGCTGACTTCACCTTTGATTCTTGACCTCAACGGCACCGGTCCCTTGACTGAAAGCATCAGCACGGGTGTGCAGTTCAACTTGAACGGCACCACGGTGAGCACCGGCTGGGTAGCCACAGGCAATGGTTTGTTGGTCATGTTGCCCAGTGATGGTCAAATTACCAACGGGTCACAACTGTTTGGTAATGCGACCAAGCTGCCTGACGGTACCACGGCGCTGAATGGCTTCCAAGCATTGGCTCAATACGATACCAATGGTTCGGGCGTCATAGACGCGTCTGATCCGGTATTCTCACAGTTGGGTGTCTGGGTACAAACCGATGCCAACGGGGCAGGCAAACTTGAAAGTTTGAGCTCTTTGGGAATTGTTAGCTTGAACCTGAATGCCCAAGCCAGCAACACCTTTGACAACGGCAACCTGGTCGGTCTGACCTCCACGTTCACAATGGCGAACGGCCAAACTTATGCACTTGATGACGTATGGTTCAATACGGCAACTGCTGCTGCGGTGGGTATCACACCCACCACGACCGGAGTCTCTGCAGGCTTGAACATTACGCCCACAACAGATCTGAGTGCGCTGAGCAGTACTGAGATTGCCATGCTGACAACGCAACAAATCGCCGGATTGAGCGCAGCTCAAATTTCATCGATCAGTACGGGTCAGTTGTCAGCCTTGAGTGCAAGCGATCTGAAGACCCTTCGCCAATCGGCCTTGCAGTCCTCGGTGAGCAATTTGGTTCAAGCCATCAACAGCACGATCCAAACTGATTCACCAGTAGATGCAAATTGGGGTGATCAAAACACGACCACCAGCCCAGGCAGCTCGGTGAGTAAGGTCGCCAACAATTCGCTGGTCTCCAGTTTAGTCAGTGTGATGAGTCAGTTTGATGCCAATGGACAGTTGACCTCTGCGGCTGTGCCGTCAAGTGCCTCGACTCAAGCACCGACACAAACCGCGGTGGCAACGTTGAAGGCATTGGATGACCCAAGCAATATGGGCTTACTGACCACAGGTCGGACGACCAAATAAAACAAAGCCCCGGAACTGATGTTCCGGGGCTTTGTTAAGTAAAAAAATAACTCGCTTGAAAGAGCGGGTTATTTTTTTATCAGAACAGCTCTTTTAAAGCTTGCTCAAATTCACTTGTAAAACGCTGTGTATTGAAAAGTTTGCCTGTCTCTTTGGCTGCCTGCAATCTGGCTTTGAGTTTTTTTAGTTCGTCGGGTTGTTGAGACAATTTAACCGCGATGTTCTCGTAGTCGGCCAAGTCTTTGGCGAGCAACTCTGTTAATCCCGCGCTGTTCAACAAACTTCCAGCCATTCTGGAGACATATGTCTTGCCAGGACATGTCAATAATGGCAATCCTGCCCACAAGGCGTCGTTAGCAGTGGTGCCTGCGTTGTATGGACTTGTGTCCAAAAGCAAGTCTGCCGCCCTGAATCGAGCCAAATAGTCTTGAGGCAAAACGCGGCCCGCAAAAAACAAACGATCGGGTTCAACGCCATGAGCCATTGCAGCCGCTTTTAAATTCTGCTTGCTCCACACGTTGTCCTCCAATAACCACAAAATGCTGTTGGGTGAGCGTCGCAATATGCGCATCCAACTTTCAAACATTTCTGGAGTGATTTTGTAGTTGTTATTGAATGCACAAAATACAAAAGCATCTTGGGGCAGCTTCAACTCAGCGCGAGTTGGTGTTGGGCCAAAAATTCTTTGAGAATCACTCACTTGATAGAGTGTGGGTAAATACAAGGGGGCTTCAGTGAAATGCTGTTTGAGCTCTTCAGGAAAAATAAATGGATCCGCCACCACATAGTCCACATAAGGCAAGGCAGAGCTACCGACAAAACCCAAATAAGCCACCTGAACCGGCGCAGGACCACGGGCCACAATATTCGGACGGGCTCCAGAGGTAATCCCTTGCAAATCCACCAGCACATCAATTTCTTTTGCGGCGATCAGTTTGGCGACTTCTTCATCGGACATCGCCCCCACTTTGTAGAAATGGTCAAAGGCCGTACGTACACGCTCCCGAAAAGAAGTCCCGTCCTCTTTGCTCCAACAAAAAGCATAAACTTCAAAATCCTCACGGTTGTGTTTTTCAAACAATTCAACGGTTAACAAAGAAACCGCGTGGGTTGACAAGTCGGATGACAAGTAACCAATCCGCAATCGGTCATGGCCGTAATGATGCTTAAACGGTACCAGTCGATCAAATTGACCGACTTTCTCAGCAACAAACCGTTTAGCTGACTTCAATTGTTCAGCTGGCTCGTCAGTCAAGCTTAGCATCGCCAATGACGAAGCGCCTTCCTTAAGTTGAGCTTGAGTCTTATCAAAGCCATAAAGCACGGGCCATCTACATTGCTTTTGGCGTAAATGGATCCAATGCTGTAAGGCGGGCGGTTGATCTGGGTTTAACTTTAAACTCAATGTTAAATAATGTTCAGCTTGGTCGTACTGATGCAAAATTTCATGCACTCGACCCAAGTTGTTGTACAACTGAGTGGCCTCAGAAACGTGGGATTCCCAGCCCTCGGGCTGGCTATTCACCGCCAATTTCCAATGATCAATTGCTTTTAGTGGAGCATTCATGCGCTCCAGAACGGTACCTAAACTGATGTGCCCCAATAAAAAATCAGGCTTTAATGCAACCGACTGTCTAAAGCAAGCCTCTGCTTCGGCGTCACGCCCAACGCCGGTCAAGGCGACGCCCATGTTGAAAAAGCAAGCGTAATAATGACCGTCATCTGATCCGTTAAGGTACTGCCTGTAGATACTTAAGGCAGCTTCCAAGTCGCCTTTTGCAGATAAATCCGAAGCCACGGCGATGGTTTCTGACAAGCTCCTGGCAGGTGTAAAACTGGTGTCGATCACGTTTTGTAATTGCTTCGCCTGAGTTAAATCGGCCGTTGCTTTTTCGTGTTCACCTAAACTTTGAAAAACGGTGGCACGTGCCAAATAAACTTGTGCAAACCGAGGATGAGCTTGAACCGCACGATCCAAATATGACAAAGCCACTTTGGGTTGATTACGCGTATGTGCAATAACACCCAAAGAATAAAGCGATTCGAATTGCCGAGGCTGTTGATTTAGTACAGCTTCAAACTGTTCGGCTGCTTTGTCTAAAAGACCCGCTCGATGATCAGCCAAGGCTAGCTGAGTCAATTCAGCAATATTGGTTGATTTGGAATTCGCTCGAGAATTTGAAGTAACCATGGTTTTAATTCAATGTGCGACAGTTGCCAGTGTGGTCAGCGCTTCTGAACCTCCACCGAGTGCTTTATAAAGCAATGTAGCAGCTTCAAGTTGAGCATGTCTGATTTGTGCCGTGTTTTGCAATGCTTGAAGATTCTCGCGCTCCACTTCGAGGTATTCTGGGAACGCGATCAGACCAGCTGCATAGCGTCCTTTGATCACTGACAAACGCCTTTTTTGAGCAGTTTCATTCTCAAGGGCGGCTTGAAGTTGACGAGCCAATGAACTGCGTGCAGAGAGTTGATCTGATACTTCTCTAAAAGCTTGCTGGATGGTTTTTTCATAATCTGCCAGCACCAAGTTCTTACGTGCTTCAGCTATATCCAAATTAGCTTGCAATCGACCTCTATCAAAAATAGGCAAGGTCAAAGCAGGTGCAAAAGACCAAGATCTCCCACTGAACAACCCAACCAAGCCAGGACTTGCAAGCCCCAAAGCACCAGTGAGTGAAATTTTGGGAAAGAATGCGGCCCTCGCTGCTTGAATGTCAGCGTGGGCTGCCACCAATCTCTGCTCGGCGGCCATGACATCCGGTCGCATCAACAAGACCTCGCTTGGAATACCTGGGCTTAGGGTGACCACTGGAAGTTCTTGACTCAAAGCCAAACCAGTTGGCAAATTTTGAGTGGAATTACCCACTAAAAAATTCAATAAGTTTTGGGCTACTTTGACTTGATGATCAAGATTTGCCAATTGCCCCTTTGAATTCTCCATTAAACCGCGCATTTGCTCTACTTCGAAGTCATAACTGGCCCCCAATTTTTGGGCTTGAACCACTAACTCAAAGCTCACCTCGCGTGATGCCGTAATAGTGGCAGAGAAATCTTGCATCTCCTCTAACTGTCGCAAATTAAAGTACGCATTGGCGACCTCTGCAATGAGAGCCAACTCTGTATTTCGACGAGCCTCATCAGTAGCGAAGTAGGTGGCCTTGGCAGACTCGGTCAGACTTGCAATGCGACCCCAAAAGTCAACCTCGTAGGATAACGCAGCCAAATTAACGGCCAAGCTGCGCGTTGGAACCCCACCTGAAACATTGGCTGGCGCATTATTAATTGAATAGGTGGTGTTGGCATTCAGGGAAGGCCACTCATCTGCCATGGCAACATGGTATTGCGCACGGGCTTCCTCCACTCGAGCTGCAGCCATACGCAAGTCTCGGTTATTCCTCAAAGCAGAATCAATAAGAGCCTGCAAACGTGGGTCCGTGAAATAAGAACGCCAGTGAACTTGAGCTGCCACTTTTGAGGTGTCCACAGACGCTCCCAAATTTAAATTTGCTGGCCAAGCTTGCGTAACTGGCATGGGAGGGTCAGGAGGTAATTGAACCGAGGCGCATGAAACAAGGCAACCCAGGGTTGACAAGAAACATATCCATCTAAGAACAATTAAAAATTGTATTTTCATTTAAAAAAACCATGAATTAAATATCGTAGAAATTCAAAAATCATGTTTCAGTCAAAGGCATCGGTTCAACTAAGAAGTTAACTGCATTAATCAAACGATGAGTCAACACGAATTGATATTGGTTGATCTCAACCCATTGGATAAAATCTTCAATGTGATGATTAAAAATTTCAATGTAAATTTTTGGACGGTTTTTATTTATTGTATTTTTTGCCCCTTCCAATACCAGCATTTCCATGCCTTCTACATCTATTTTTATAAAATCGACCGCTTCATCACCGATGACTTCATCGAGAGGAAATACATCAATATCACCCCCCTCAATTAGACAGGCTGCACCAAGATTATTTTTATCATTGACACGCGTCTCAAATTTTCCACGAACTCGCCCCAAACCAATACCAATACCACGGGAATCGATGAGCTTTTCTAATTTATTAAGTGAAATATTCTCCATGAGCATATCAATGCTATCGATATTAGGCTCAAATGGAAATATTTTACTCGGATTTAGATGCTTGCCATAAAATACAGTATGATTTCCAATGTTGGCGCCAATTTCAACAATCTTCTTACCCAAACCAATATGTGGAATTAATTCAAGAAGCTCATTCTGCTCAAAGAATTGATTGTACAACATAGTCGCCTGAATAATATCGAAGGGGTTTTTAATTACAAAAGACGCCTCAATATTATTGAGATTTATAGTCGCAACAATATGTTTTTCTTGAATTTTTTGAATTATTAAAGATTGAACAGCCTCACGCCATTGAGCGCCATTGCCAGAACGCGGACCCACCGAATTATTCCCGCGTTGATTGATGAATAAAATGTCTTTTATTTTAATAAATCGATTGTCTTCGCACAAAGTTAAATAGTATTTGAAATCCTCGCCAACATCAAGTTGTTCGTCAAATTTAATGCGATTTGCAATATCAGATCTTACAAAATGTCCCATTTGAAGTGTTAGAAATGGATCATATAAAAGCAAATCTAAGTAATTGGTAGTCTCCTCTAATTGAGGATTTCTGAGTCTCAACTGATTAGGCTGGCCGAAGGGCATTTCACAAATTGCACCGAAGATAGCATCGTAGTCATCTAAGAATGGAGCTGCCTTCTCAAATGCATCAGGGCTCATCAAATCATCTGCATCTAAGAAAAACAACCAATCACATTTTTTTTGTATAGCCTCTTCGATCCCGCAGTTTCGTCGATTTGATCGACCATAATGGCCTTCCAAATCAGGCTGCATGATAATTTCAAGACTTGAGAAATTTCCTTTTGACTTATCCCAAGCAAAATTAATGGACTCAAGGCATTTTTGATAGGACTCGACATGTCCGGGCCCTATTGGCGTAATAATTCCAAGTTTCATTTTAATCTTTAAGGTTATTCCAAGAAGCCCAAACAACGTTCACATCCATCAATTACTAATTGATAAAGGCTCAAAGCAGCCATGTTGTGGCCCTCAGAATTTTTAATTATTTCATCGCGCAGCACTTGCGAATTCAAATGCTCTTGCATCAACATGGAGATAAAGGGAATGGTTTTAACGGCTTGAATTAATTTTTTTTCAAGCTTATTAATTTTTTTTATTTGACTTTCGGTTAAAGGCTTCTGTTCAAAACCTTTTAATTCTGTACGGCACTCCCTCGCTAAGCGATTGGCTTCGCGGAGTTGAATCTTCATGTGCTTGGTCTGATGAATCAACCTCTTTTCGCGCGTTGCCCATTCCATGCTTTCGAATGAATGCAATAGCAATTCAGCAACTGACAAAGGTTCAGTTGCCTGTAGTTTGAATATCCAATCTTTTAAAGGGACGTGTTCAAAGCCTTCAATGAAGGCGCCACCTTCAGTACAGTTGTATAACTGGACAGCAGATTTTTCTTTCTTCAACCCTTTTGCAATTCCGACAAATTCTTGATGAAAGGCATAAAAATCGGTTCGTGTATTGACCTCACCACCAAAATAGCCGGGTAATTTGAACAGTTGAGCGCGGCCATTTTTTCGATCCTCCCCTTGCTCTTGTCCCGTACGGAAGAAATCTTCCGTACAGTTTTTGTAAGAAAAAGAGCCGGTTTTTTCATCGACCTCAACATGAACGCCGCCCAGAACAGACTGATTTGAATAAACCTTGCCATCGGTTAAGGCCAAGTCTTGTCCGACCAACGCAATCGGACTCGCCCCTGTATAGAGGGCCAATCTCAAGGCACTGACAGAGACCGATCCTCCTCCACCGTATATGGCCGTATCGCCAAAGATATCGGTCGCCCATGCATCTAATTCATTGTTGACGTTACAGAAAATGACCTGTTTGAAGGGCTGACGTACAAAATTTTCATTGCAAGTGACACCTGCAATCAGGGCTTCTACGCCACTGATGTCGGCTCCATCCAAGACATATGAGAAGTCCTTAGGATCAATAACCATCATCAAATCTGCAGTAATTCCATGGCTGCTTAAAGCTTTGGCAGATTGAACAGCGGCCAAGATGATGGCTTTGCCTTTTAATGCTTTCAGTTGATCGATGTTTTTATCCAAAGAAGGACCCGGTGAGACGATCACCAGGGGTTTGTCTTTGAACACGTTATGCAGCTTGATTAAACTTGGACTTCTGGCAATCTGTGGCAAATTCTTTAGCCCTTGCTGAAGCCACTGCGAGGCAAGGGTTTTGACTGTAGTGAGGCCTGTAAAAGCCACCGAAGCATGCTTCGCAAAGGTCTGTTCAAACTCCTCTTTTTCCTCTGGTACCAGCCGCTTTTTTAAGCTTGGCGACTCAAATAAAACCATCCTCTCGCAAATACTTGGCAAAGTTGAAAAATAACTTTCTGCTTCTAGTAGGTCTTGATTAAAACTTTCAGAGGTCATGGTCAAAACGCGCTTTTGACCACGTTCACTCAAGGCCTTCTTCATTTGTTCATTCAGTTCACCGTGTATGACTAACAAATCAGTGGCCCAATCCCAGACAAGGGGCACAAAGGCATCAATCAAGTTGTGACAGCCTTCAAGGGATTGATAAAGCGTTGCATCATCATGCAATTGCTCATAACGTCGGCACCATATTGGTAAAAAGCCATCGGCTTGCTCAATTCGCCGAATTTTGTCTGCCAAAGCTTGGCGCTGGCTGTCTGTAACAGCACTACCGTCAACCAGGGCGCGTGCGTCTGGCGTAATTTGGGACAACTGCGATTTAAGTTGACGCAAAGCATCTACCGCATCGCGTGTTTTTTGCTCATTGAACTCCATGGCCCCTTGCAAAGCCAAGTCAGATTGCTCGGCCATTCGATCCAAGGTGTAGATGAGGATGGGCAGTTGGATGTGAGCCAGGTTGCTCATGCGGACACCTCAATATCTTTTTCTATGTTTAAGCAATTTTGCAAAGCGCCATGCTCAAACCCCGGAATATAAGCACCACCCTCCGTGCAATTCAATAACTGAACGTCCGGTAAAGCTTTTTCCACTTGAGTGGCAATGGTCGCCAAGTCTTGTTGGCACAAATAAAAATCGGGGCGGGTCAGCACCTCCCCCCCATAAAAGCCAGGCAGCTTGAGCGCCTGAATGGCTTGCTGGGTGCGGTCTTCGCCCTCTTCTTGGCCGGTTCTTAAATAATCGGCCGTGCAGTTTTGGTAAGTGAACGATTGGCCATCGGCGCCCAAGCGAACCTTGACGCCCGACAAAACAGAGCCGTTCGAATACACCTGCCCGTCGGTCAAGGCCAAGTCTTGGCCGACCAAAATGACCGGACTTGCGCCGAGGTAGAGGGCCAAATTCAAAGCCGTTACCGCCACAGAACCGCCTCGCCCCGTCACGGCGTTGGCGCCAAAGGTTTGGCGCAACCAGTCGTCGAGTTCGTTGTGGGCGTTGCAGAAAATGACTTTGTCAAAACGCTTCAAAAAATTCTCGTGGCAGGTCACCCCCGCAATCAAGGCCTTGACACCTTGGAGATCCGCGCCGTCCAACACATAGCTGAAGTCTTTGGGATCCACCAAGACCAGGTAGTCGGGGACGATGCCTGCCGTGCTCAGTGCTTTGGCGGCTTGAACCGCTGCCAAGATGACCACGTCACCCGCCAGGGCCTTGAGTTGCTGAATGTTTTTGTCCAGCGAGGGGCCTGGGGCCACAAAGACCAAAGGTTGGCCTTTGAATGCGTCTTTCAAAACAGAAATGTTCTCTGAGCGCTGAATCAGGGGCAGATTTTGGAGGTATTGCTGCAACCAAACGCTGTCGTGCAAGCGCTGCGGTGGGGTTGACCCTGAAGTGGTCTTGGCCTTGAAGTGCGTTGCCACGGCCTTTAATTCTTCTGGCATTTGTGGCAGCGTCAAGCTAGCGAGTCGACGCGCCGGTTGGCCATTCACTTTGCCCAAGTCAGTCGGTCTTTCAAGCACCACACAGCGTTGTTGCCTTCGTTGCTTTAAGGCTTCCCAATGCGTTGAGGAGGGCTTGCCCAAAATCACCAAAAGGTCTTTTTCCCAATGCCAAGTCAAAGGCAGTTGCTGATCCAATAAAACATGGGCAGCCTCTTCGTCTGACAACGTGCTCATTAAGCCCGGGGCCATTTGGTAGCGCTGGCTCCACAAAGGAACAAAGGTGTCGGCCTTGCCAATTTGCTCTAAACAGTGGCTGATTTCTTGGCGCAGGCTCGGTGCCAGATTGGGGCTGTCTGCCAGGCTGAGCAAGGCTGGCGGCAAGTCGGCCAGCTCGGCTTTGAGTTGTCGCATGGCGTCAACCGCCTGCCTGGTGGCTGCGTCGTTTTGGCTCAAAGCGCCTGCCAACACCGCCTGGGCTTGTTGCGCCAAGGAGCGAAGCGTCGTTAACAACGGGGTGAGCGCCAACATGTTTTAGCCCTGCACCACACGGCCGTTGAGTTTTTGCACCGGTCGCACATTGCCCTCAAAGGGGAATTGCTTCAACTGGTCTTTCGAAAGCGTCAAAGGCGTTTTGAGCACGTAATATTTCACGCCTTCTGAACAAGGGGGCGTGGTCAAGGTGCCTTCGTATTGGTAGTAATCCAAAGCGCTGGGCAACAGCGATTTGAAATTGATTTTGTTTTCTTCCAACTCAACGCGCTCACCTTCTTTGGCCGGGAGTTTTTCCCAGAGGTTTTTGAGCGTCGCGTTTTCTTCGCCTTCTTTAAACAACACGACCAAGGTGACCCACTCGCCTTTTTCATTGCGGTGCATGAGCTTCATGTCCATGGCGCTGGCTTGGCCGTCAATCTTGTCTTCGCTGGGGCGGTGAAATTGCACTTTGGTTAATTCAAAGGGCGCGCTGTCCACGCGGATCTTGCCGCCCTCTTCCACCTTGATATCGATGTTGCGGCCATCGTTGGTGAGAACCGTCTTGGCTTCTTGGTAGGCTGGCACCAAACTCAATTTGGCTTTTACAAAGGGACCGACGATGTTGATGGGCGATTGCCACTTGGCTTTGGCGCAGGTTTTGTATTTCTCGCCCCAGCTGTCGGGCCCCGTCTAACCGCTGTAAGACCAGCTCACCTTCTTTTTGCCGTCTTTTTCATGCGCTTTGCCGCCGGACTTTGACTCGCCCTCAGACGGTCCGTTCAAACCGGGGATTTTGCATTCCGACAACACGTCTTCTTTTTGGCCCATGGCCGCCAGCGCGTTTTGGGCCGCACAAATGACCTTTTGCTTGCTGCCCCAGTCGGCCAGGTCCAATACTTTCTTAAATTCAACCGCGGCCTCTTCGTCCTCAGGTCCTTTGGTCAACAAACGAACGGCGCTCAAGCCCAGCTGTCGTTCTACCGACAGTTTCTTGGGGTTCTTGTCTTTCTTGTTGGGCTTGTACAACTCTTCCAAATCGTGCAGGGTCTCACCGCTGGCGAAGGACGCTTTAATGGCCTCCAGTTGCTGAGCGCTCGTGGCCAAAGGCTCCAGCTTCTTTTTGGCCTCATTTGCAGCTTCTAGCTCTGTCTTGGCGGCTTCAGCGGCCTTCGTCGCCGCCTCCAGTTGGGTGGTTTGCTCGGTTAATTTGGCCTCATTGGCCTTGCCCGATTGCTGGCCTTTCCATGCAAAAAAGCCGGCGCCGGCTAAGGCCACTACCAAAATAAGTTCAATGAGCAGTCGGATCATGTTGGGTTTGAAATGTCGATTTTTAAAATATTAAGCAAAAATCAAGCCACCCCAGTGTCAAGACTCAAGGTCGGACTTCACCCGCCTGCAACCAATGCCAATAAGTCGGCAGGAAGGGCCAAGCCATGTCCTTCACTGGTGTTCCTGGCGGAAACACCTGGGCCGTCAGGTGGTCCAACCACTCGCCCTTGGCGCCCAAAATGTTCAGCCAGGCGCGGTCTGATCGCAACTGCTGGCGCTCCTCGTGCATGACTTGGCTGTTTCGGGCCGACAACACCGCCCGTTGGGCGACGGTTTCATCGACAGGGCCAGAGAGCCGATCGTGGATGCTGGCCCAATGCCGACCTTGCAGCTGGGCAACCAGGGTTTTCAACAAACGTTCAGAGCGCAGCACCTTTTCATCGGGGTCGTCGATGCGGTGCATGAAGCGGAGTTGGCCCAGCACGTTGTCAAAAAAGACAAAGGCATCGGGGTTTTGTGCCAACAATTCGGGCAACCGACCCAAGGCGTCGCCGGTTTTGTAATGCCAATCCACCCGGGCTTTTTTGAGGGCTTGGCCGTGGCGGCGACTGAAAAACCAAGGCGCCAAGGGGTCTAAGTCCCAAATTTCAATGTGTTTAAAGCGTTTCAACCACACGTTGGGCAGCATCCAGCCTGCACTGGCCCCGATCAACAACAATCGATCGGAAGTGGGTTGCAAGGTCAAAAGCCACTGCGCCATGTGGTCTTGAGTGGGGCGCCAACGCGCTTGGTGACGCCAACCACGCCAATGCCACAAGAGGCCACCGGAAGGGTTGAGGGGTTTCAAGCATTGGCCCCTAAATTGAATTGCATCAAGCCGGTGGCATCCAGGATGGCTTGCTCTTTTTTGCGGTGGTAAGCGGCAACAGATTGCCGGTCTTGCTCCATCAAAGCTTCCATTTTCAGGCGCTCTTGATCGGCCTTGATGCGCCTGGCCTGGGTGTTCTCCAGCACTTGCTTGGACTTGACGATGTCGTTTTGAATGCGGTTCATCAACTCGGTCATTTGAGTGGCAAATTGCCGGGCGTCGTGCATTTCTTGCATGCCCATCATGACTTGCTGGCCCTTGGCAGGGTTCAGGTAGTCGTTGACCATGTCGCGAACGCGCGCATGGCTGGCCTCCAGACTCTGAATGTGCTCGCGAATTTGGTTGATCTCAGATTGAATGCGCGTCACCTTCTCTTGGGCCTGATTGGCCAAGACGCTCCAGCATTCACGAACTTGGGGTCGATCCGAACTCATGGTCTTTTACTGCCCATCAGCCCATCATCAATTGGCGCACATCGGTGCGGGTCTGGGGTTCGGAAAAGCCCATTTGCCAGTCTTGACGCAAAAAGTTTTCCATCAAGGGACGCAAGCGAATGGCATCGTCCAACTCGGGGTTGGTGCCTTTGA
>DAISKH010000078.1:2224-14019 GCA_036821105.1 Limnohabitans sp. | reverse complement strand
TGAAAATGTTGGCGGTGATGAGTAAAGAAAGGGCTGAACTAGCTCCCAATGTTCTCACCTTCAAAGAGCAAGGATATCCCAAGTTGCAAGTTGATGTTTGGTACGCCTTGTTGGCTCCCAAAGGGACCCCTGTTGGAATTGTGCAGGAGCTGAACAACGAGGTTGATCAAATTCTCAAAACACCAAGTGTTGCAGCGCAGTTGAGCGTACACGGTATTGAAACCAGCCCCAGTGCTTCTTCAACACTTGCTGATTTACTAAAAATGGAATTGGGGCGATGGACGCAAGTCGTAAAAACCGCGCAAATTAAAGCCGATTGACCCAGTGATCAAAGTAAATCGATATGAAGTCTAAAGCCCAGTACATTGGCTGGGCCACGGTCTTTGTTGTAAGCTGGGTTGACCACCCGCTGGTAGTCAAGTGTAATCGCGACACTTTTCATTAAATTGAGGTTGTAAAAAATCTCGGTAATTTGTTCATCGCTATAGTTCAGTCGCCCGTCTCCAATCAGTACACCAAGACCTCCTGATTTGAAGTAATTTTTAGCCTCTTGGGATAATTTGTTGTTCACCCAACCTACACCCAAGGTATCTTGAACTCTTCCCCAGAAGTCTCCCTTCATTGATAAACCGGTTGCCAATGATTGGTTTACATCAGTGAAGTCATAGGTCTCTTTGCGGCCGTCATTGTGACTCCACTTAAAAAATGCTCCCATATCGATGTTGATATCTTGCTCGATATTGAGAGCATAGCCACCTCGATTGTTGTACTTCCTCACCAGTGCTGTATCGACCGAGCCAAACTGTCCTGAATTGTAGGCACTGACAGCGTCGTTGTAGCTTCCCATGTAGCCTTTGTTGATAAACCCCAAAAGTTTGATTTTCCCAGGCTGCCCAGCCCAAGTGTGTCTTGCCTCAATCTCTTGGACCCATTCAAATTGTTTACCCGACAAGTCCAATTTCTCACTGTTGGGAGTCTCAGAGAGTGTGAATAGCCCACTCCTGAGTGTCCACCAGTCTTGGTTCCACTCAAGAGCTGCACCCGATGAGAATCCCCATGAATCAGCCGCATAATCGAACGCTCCTGAGTCGAGTAGGGTCCAATTCATGAAGTCCGCCCTGGGGTCATGAGCGTAAGTATTGGTATCGAAGATGTCGACCACGGAAAATTTACCAACGGTCCAGATGAGATTATTGCTACTGATGGTTTTGTCAACTTGGTTGTAGTCATTCATCAACTGCAATGGCTCACCGCCAAGATCAATGGTTTGGCGTAGAAAGGCTCTTGGGTAGCGCATGTAGGGCTTGTTATTGCCGACTTTGTAGGCCTCTCCACTGGTAAAGCCTGATACACCTAAAGTATTGGTTAAGCCAAAGCCTTGATCTAATTCTGGATTGAGATAAAACTCAGCACCCTGCCAGAGCTTTCGACCCAAATACCAGGTGACATCACTGGTGCTTTTCCTCTCGCTGCTGGCATTCAAACTATTGTCGCCAGAGTAGGGCGCAGCAAAGGAGGGGTGCCATTGGTTCAGGTATGTGAATTGAGCATGAACACTCCACTCATCGGTGGGTAAATTGAGCAACGATTGAGAAAGGGATTGAATTTGTTGATTGGCCGTGAGAGGCTCATTTTTGTTCTCACCGCTACTTTGGGCGTGCACACTTTGCTGGCCTAGGCATAAGCCCAATGCCAAAATTGAGCCCACGCTCAAGACTTTTACCATAATCTTCACCACAGATTGGTAGTTGCATGGAAGCCTATTGGTCAAGCGCATGAACATGGCGTTATTCACTTTGCTGCACCGTGACCAAGGGTTTGTTTTCATTGATTTGTTGGCATTCAATTAATACCTTGACCCATTCATCGGCATGAAAAAGTCGGTCATCATGGAGCAATCCCATACCGCGAAATGAAATCACTTTAAGGACGCCTTCAGTGCTGGTTTCTTCTTTGAGCACAGCTGCATTGGACATACTTGGCTCCCAAGTGATTTTTCTGTAAATGGGAAATAGGTTGGGCAACTGCTGGGCAACCGTGAGACATGCACTGATCTCAGGACGCTCGCCTTCAATGATGATCTTTTGAAGTACTTTATTATTCTTGGCTGACACTGACGATCCAGCTGCAACAGCTTGAGTGGTGGCAACGATTTGTGCCGTTAATAGTAAGATGACACAAGAGACAATTGGGTTTACACGCCTCTGAAAGAAATAATTCAAGTTTTTCATTGGATCTTTATTTCTTTGAGCGGTTCAAGTCAGATAGCTTTTTTTTGATCTGATCCACCAAAACATGGTTTTGTATTTGGATCATCATGGAGTCCTCAAAAGTTGCACTCTTGTTGCTGACAATCCAGTTGAAGAACGAAATAGTTTCCCGTCCTTCAAGTTCTTGGGAATTTGTTTTGGGAATCAAACCATAGGTCACCCCAACCATGGGCCACATGGGAATGCTTTGTTCAGTGGGAGCAAAACTGTAAAGGCTCCCTTGTCTCCAAGTGAAATGCTGGCTTGCCTGCTCAATATTTTGTAAGTTGGGGGCTTGAACGGTGTCACTTACTTTTAGGTTTACGGTGGCCAATTGCGCTCTTAGCGCTGCTCCTAGTTCTACATAGCCTATAGCTCCAACCGTATCTTTAACGCTCTGAATCACTTTGGTGGTGCCTTCAACGCTTTTTCCTGTCGTCCACAGGAGCTTGGAGCCTTTGCCCAATGTGTCCCGCCATTTTTTACTGTGATTTGACAAGTAGCCTGTGAAAATATAACTTGTGCCTGAACTATCTGCCCGAGTGACGACTGTGATTGGTGAGTCCGGTAGGTTCAGCGATGGGTTGAGTCTTGCGATACTGGCATCATTCCAGCGTTTGATATCGCCAAGAAACATGGAGGCCAAGGTTTGACCATCCAAGACGAGTTGGCCTGATTCAATGCCAGGTAAGTTGACGATGGGCGTGATTGCGCTATAAAAAAGTGGGAATTGCACCAATCCCAAGAGTTCTGTTTCATACCGTGTCATGGCCACATCGGTCAGCGCGAAATCATTGACCCGACTCGTAAGTAAACGAATTCCTTCCCCTGAGCCAAGGGGCTTATAGCTGATCAAGGTGTCATGCTTGAGTTGATACTCTTGACCTAAACTGGCCATCAATTTACCCGACAAAGATGATCCTGCACCTTCGATTTCAATGCCAGACCAGGCTTGGCAGGTAAACAATGCAGAAATGCTCAAGATGAGGCAGGACAATATATTCATGCACCAATCCAATTGATAACCTGTGACTTTAATGCTCGCATATGTCAAATTCATGTCACATGGGTGTCAATCTACCTTGACTGTCATATTTGAGTATCTCTTTAATTTGATACGATGTATATTATGTTAAGTTAAATATATGGATTTCCTATGCTTCTCAACAGAACGTAAATAGGCAACCATTGGATCAAACTCAGCTATAGAATATTATAAATATGATAATTCACCTGCATTAGCTAGCCAAACCCCATGACGTCTAGAGATATACATCATTCCCTTGAGAATATAGCCTTGACGTCGATACGTGGCATTTTGTCGTTATGGGTTGTCGGTTTCCATTGGTTTTTGAATATAGATAACCAAGCGCTGACAACTGTCTTTGGTGAAGCTTATTTATCTGTTGATTTCTTTTTTATCCTGAGCGGTTTGATTTTATGTGACGTCTACAAAAGGGATACTCTTTTCAGACATCCTGTTCGCTTTTATATGAAGCGTTTTATTAGGGTCTGGCCAGTTCATCTAGTTGCTATGGTTTTGCTTACCCTCATCGTCATTTATCCTAGTTTTGAATTTCAATTTGATTGGGACTATGTTTTCTCACTTTTGTTTTTTCAGTCTTTTCTTAAATTATCCAATGTTGTGAACCCACCCGCTTGGTCCATCAGTGTTGAGTGGATTTGCTATTTTCTATTTCCCACGCTACTCTTAATGATGGTGAAATGGTTTGACCGCCAGTGGTTTCGTCTTTTGTGTCTTTTATTAGCGCCATTTTTACTCTACTGGGTCGATCTTCACTTTGGTACGGATATAGAGGGCTTGAATGCCGTTTTAAGGGCATTGGCTGCCTTTATCTTCGGTATGGTCATCTCAATGTACTCCAGGCGGCTTACTTTGTCTCAAGGGTTTTCCAACAGTTTATGTGCCTTGGGGCTCACCCTCATTTTCATTTTATTGGCTTGTCAAAACTGGTCTCAGCGGCACCCTGCCCCTGCGTTTGTCTCAAATCTTTCCGTTCAAGAAGAAGAAATAGTAAATATGGTCAGTAATCAAAGGGATCACAGACTTATTGCAAGAGCCATGGACGATAGCGGTGTTTCCGTTGAGCGTTTAAGTTTGTTGATCCAGGCGCCAGAAATAGAAGTTCAATCACTTTACAACAACATCAATCCTTCTGGTCGTTTTTACCGACCACTTATCCTCATTCGGTTAAAAAACGCGATCACCACATTCAAAGCAAGCGCATGGATACCTCTGATCGGCGGTCTCGTGTTCTTAGGGGTCTTTGCTCAAAACAGTGTTTTGGCCTACATGTTGAGTGGTGCTTTTTTCCACTACTTAGGCAAAATTTCTTATTCAGTGTACCTACTTCACTTTCCAGTTTTGTTGTTTTTTGAAAAAATTGGTTTCTTCTCAAGTCATCAAGCGGCGAACGTTGATCTTGTATTTACTTCAAAAGTCTTGGTGATGCTATTGACTCTATTGATCTTGGCTAGCCTTAGCTTTTACTTGGTCGAAACACCCGCTCGTTATTGGGGTTCAAAGCTTCTAAGGAATCAATCCTCTGCGAGTTAGTGAAGCAACTTTTCCAGATCTAATTGTGATGAAATTAATTTTGGACCTTTTTTTGCTTTTGATTCCAAGCATTTAAGTACATCTCGATCCATTGAGCAGCCTGCTCATGATTGGCATGAAGTGCAAAATCCATTGCAGTGAGATTCTTATAATTTTTAATGCTTGGGTCGGCACCCTCATCAAGAAGAACTTTGCAGGCCATGGGGTTTTCTGAATAACCCGCTGCCATCATCAGTGGCGTTGTCCCGTTGGGGCTTTCCGCGTCTATATAGGCATCCTCATCCAGGAGTAAGTGAATCAACTCTAAATGCCCCTTGCTGGCAGCATAATGAAGAGGAGTCCAACCCGTCTTATTGACATCAGCGCCCTTTTCGATCAACTCACGAGCCACCTCCACCTCTCCTTGGATCACGGCAAGCATGAGGGGGGTCTCGTCGTGTGAGTTTCGCTCATCGAGTTCAATGCCTTTTGCGTTCACTAGCACTTTCACTACAGGCCATGCTTTTGCACTGATGGCCAGAAATAAGGCTGGGTTTCCATGTTCATCAGGAGTATTGGGGTCAACTCCCCGGGTCAACAAAGCTTGTACCGACCTGGGATCATTGCGCTTGATGGCATTTTGAAAATCCTCATAGGCCCCAGCACTGCTACTCAACGGGCACCATAGACCCAGCAATACCAGAATGATCAAGAGAGCATGGTCAAACGGGCCTCGCCAATCAATGCGCTTGGGTTTACGGGTGGAGGATGTTTTACTCCAGCAAAAGTTCATGATGAATCTGATGAAAGGATCTGCAATTTCGAAAGAAATGGGTTGAGAATTCATCTTAGAAATTACTTTAAGTAAATAAAATAGTATATTGATTTATATGAAAATTTATGAATTTAACTTTGCTTTTTTAAATAGAGTTTCAAAATTAAAGCTGGTGGCTCTGGCGACCTCCTCCACATCAATTCCTTTGAGTTTGGCAACCTCTTGTGCGACAAAGGGCACATAACTGGGGTTGTTCGTTTTGCCTCGATGGGGGGTGGGCGCCAAATAGGGGCTATCGGTCTCGATCAGCATGCGTTCGAGTGGAACTTTTTGGGCGACTTCCTTGATTTGAAGGGCATTTTTGAAGGTCACAATCCCGGAAAACGAGATGTAAAAGCCAAGCTCCAGTGCCGCTTGGGCAACCTCCCAGTTCTCGGTAAAACAATGGAACACCCCTCCCACAGCGCCTTGACCCCCATTCTCACCCTCCTCTGCCAGGATGCGCAAGGTGTCCTCTGAAGCGTCTCGGGTATGAATGATGAGTGGCAATTGGGCTTTTTGAGCAACTCGAATGTGCACCCTGAAGCGCTCACGTTGCCACTCCATTTCTGCCAGACTTCGGCCATTGAGTCGGTAATAGTCCAGACCCGTCTCGCCAATGCCCACCACTTTGCCCCAAGAGATACGAGAGAGCAAATCCTCCTGCGTGGGTTCTTGAACCTGGTCTTCATCGGGGTGAACACCCACGGTGCACCAAAAATTATCATACTGTGAGGCCAAGTCACAGACGCTTTGAAAGGTCTCAAGTTGGGTGCTGATGATGAGAGCACGGTCTACCTGAGCCTCAGACATGGACTGACGGATGGTGTCCATTTGTGCCACAAGCTCTGGGTAATTGAGATGACAATGAGAATCAACAAACATGGTCTAAGAGGCCTGGGTCATGGCAATTTTGGCTTGCGAGACCAACGTCTCGAGCATCAAGCCTTTGTTAAAAGGGTGATCTGCACTTTGAGCGCTATGCATCAAGTCACGTGACCAGTCAGACAAGGCCCTGAAGTTACCGGGCTTGGGGAGGCTTTGGGTGTCAAAAAACAAGCCCTCGGCGCCCACACTCAAGGCCAACATGTCGTGACAAAGCTTTTGGAGGACGTCCACCATCTCGCTTGCTTGGAGTTGGGTGAGAAGCGAGACCTCCCCTGAGGCGACCGATTTGGGGATTTTGCTCCAATCCTTTGCCGATAAGCCAGAGTGTTGAGCCAAATCCAAAGCGTTTTGCGGTCGACCCCCTGCCGCCTTGAGCCACACCAACGCATCACTCCCTTGGAGCCCTTGCTCGGTAAGCCAAGCCAAGCTCTCCTCTCGGGTGGGCCAAGAAAGTGTATAGCTTTGACACCTGGAGCGGATGGTCGGTAAGAGCTCATGGGCCGCTTGTGTGGCCAGTACAAACCGAAAGCCCTCGGGTGGCTCTTCAAGCGTTTTGAGGATGGTGTTGGCCGTGATGGTGTTCATGCGCTCGGCCGGATACACCAAGGCCACTTTGCCAATGCCGCCTGAGCGGGTCATTTGGCTGAACTCAATCAGATCTCGGGCTTGGTCAACTTTGATTTCTCTAGAGGGCTTCCTTTTTTTGTCGTCCAGCTCTTTTTGTACTTTTTCATCCAAGGTATATCCATGGTGGAGCATGAACTCCTCAGGCATCAAATTAAAGAGGTCAGGATTGGTTTGGGACTCAAAGGTGTGACAACTTGGACAGACTCCACATGCTCCATTGGGTGTGACATCCTCACACAACCAAGCCTTTGACAAGGCGCGCGCCAATTCGTATTGACCCAACCCAGACGGACCCAATATCAGCCACGCGTGGCCGACTTGCTTGAGCAACTCTCTCAAGGGTCTCTCTATCCAAGGGCCAATCACTGCACTCATGAGCGTTCTGAGGCCACAAAATTAGGGGTTGGGACCATGATGCTGAGCCATCCCTTGGCGGTGAGGCCACGGGTGATTTGTTGCCAAACTTCATGGCGCGTGAGGGACGCATCGATTTTGAGAAATCGTTTGGGGTCCATCTCACAGCGCTTGGCATAAGCGTTTTGCACACGCTCAAAAAATGCAACGGATTGTGATTCAAATCGGTCTGGCGTGCGTGCTTGAACGAGTCGCATAGCAGCAGTTTGGGGTGAGAGGTCAAACCAAAGTGTCAAATCAGGTTGCCACAAACCAGGGGCTTCATTGGTGCGGTCATGATGATCGGGGTGAGAGGTTTTTTCTTGTACCCAACACTCTAGTTCAGAGAGCACCGAGAGCGGCACTCCCCGCCCTCCTCCTTGATAAGCGAAGGTGGCATCGGTGAATCGATCGCACAACACGACATGGCCCTTGTCTAAGGCAGGTAAGATGACTTTATGCAAATGATCTCGTCTTGCCGCAAAAGCGAGCAAACTCTCACTCAAGGGGTCCATTTCAGTGCCAAGCATGAGCTCACGCAGTTTTTCTGCCAATGGCGTCCCCCCTGGCTCACGCGTGAGCGTGATGCGACGGCCCTGTGACTCAAAGGTCTTGGCCAGAGATTCGATGTGGGTGGATTTTCCTGCCCCGTCGATCCCTTCAAAGCTGATCCAAAGTCCCTTGCTCATGTGTCTGGAGTGAATAAAGATGAATGGGTTAGTGTTGCGAAACGAAGATATGAAGTCAATTGTAGTTCCGTTATGATCACTAGATCGGTACTGCAAACCCCCTAAAACCCTCTTTTTTAATCATCTCCTCATGCTCACGCACATTTTGACGCTTGTCTTGGAAGTCTTGGCCAGCCTCATCGCTGGTGCCGCCCTTTTACGCCTGTATTTTCAGTTTCATCACATCCCCATGTCACTGAGATCAGGAAATCCCTTTGCGCCTTATATTTTTTACCTGACCAATTGGAGCGTCATACCGGTGAGGCGAATTTTGCCTGCCTGGGGGCGCTTGGACTTGGCGAGTTTGTTGGTGGCTTTTTTGGTGCTCCTTCTGAAGTGCGTTATTTTGGGTACCCTAGGAGTGTTAAGCCCTGAGCCTATGGCTTTGGCAGTGGATGCACTTTATGAGCTGCTCAATTTGTGTTTATCCAGTCTATCGACCCTGGTGCTGGTATTTGCTCTTTTATCATGGTTTAGTACCAACACGCCCATGTTTGATTTGCTCCAACGCATGGTTTTTCCCCTTTTGGCTCCGATTCGCCGTCTGATGCCTGGGACTGGAGCCTTGGATTTGAGCCCTCTGGTGTTACTACTGCTCCTTCAAATTGGAGAGATTGCGCTGAGGGATTTGCACTTGATGGTGCTCCAGTTCATTTGGACACAAATGAAGTGACGCTTTCTAAAGCGCCCTAGATCGGTTAAATTAAATTGTGTTGAGATAAGCTAAGTAGTGTTGCGTGGTGCTGCGTGGCGCTACTGAGTGTCGAAGTAGTTCACTCCTTGCCAAGACTCATTGAGCATGGAGTTGGTACTTTCTCACGGCTTCGTTGTGGTCTGCCAGCGTTTCACTGAATTGACTCGATCCATCCCCTTTGGCGACAAAATAGAGTGCATTGGATTTGGCAGGATGCAACGCTGCGTAGAGTGAAGCTGCACCAGGCATGGCAATCGGGGTTGGCGGCAGGCCCAAACGGGTATAGGTGTTCCAGGGGTGATCTGTTCTGAGATCTTGCCGGGTCAAATTGCCATTGAACGATTCACCCAGCCCATAAATGACGGTGGGATCTGTTTGAAGCGGCATGCCAATCTTCAAGCGATTTTGAAACACACTGGCAATCATGGATCTGTCTTTTGCCTGTCCAGTTTCTTTCTCAACAATCGATGCCAAAATTAAGGCTTCCTCCTTGGAGCCCAGAATTTGTTGTTCGTCGCGACTCTGCCAAGCCGCCTCCAAGTGTCGCTGCATGGATTTCACAGCTCTGGCCAAGACTTTCATGTCTGAGCTATTTTTACCAAAAGTGTAGGTATCGGGGTAAAAGCGCCCTTCAGCGCTTATGCCCTCAAGCCCCAGGCGCTTCATGAGTTCTTCATCGCTTAACTTAGAGCTATCGTGTTTGAGACCTTGAGTTTTATTGAGCGCTTGGCGCCACTGCCGCATGTTCCAACCCTCAATCAAGGTCACCGACATTAGAGTTTCATCTCCTCGGGTGAGTTTTTGAATAAAACCCCAAGGAGTCACCTCGCTGTCGAGTTCGTAACTGCCGGCTTTGACCTCTCGAGCCAAGCCCGAGTATTTAAAGAGCGAATAAAGCATCATTCCGTTCACCTCAAGACCTGCATCTTGGGCTTGGGTGATGAGCGTCTTCACACTCATCCCACTCTCCACTTCAAAGTCAATATTCGCTGTATCTTGGCGATGGGACATGGGGTAATTGGCCCAAAGTGCCAGTCCACCCGAGAGGCCAATGGTCAGCAGCACCAAGGTTAAAACCAACACCAAGAGTGCCCCCCCGCGTTGGGCTGATTTTTGAGCGTGCTTGGAGAGCGAAGTGGCGGGAGTCGTCATGTCATATTCAAGTTTGGCAAGAGTCTATACTTTAGCCAAAAAGAGGGGCAATTTTTATGACCCCTGAAAAAAACATTGCCAAGTGAGTTTGTTTTTTTGCTCTTCATCCGAGATTGACCCTCTTGCAATATCAGGGGAAGGTTTCACGATAAACTGCGAAGACTGAATTTTTTTGTTCACCCATTCAAACTGCATCAATCCAAACCATGTTGACCTCTCCAACCCTAAAGCACTCTGTTTTTCATGGACTTGCTCTTGTCGAGCGCAGGGGCGTGTTGTGTTGTGAAGGGGCAGATGCAGCAGATTTTTTGCACAACCAGTTGAGCCAAGACATTAAGGGCCTAGCCGTTGGACAATCTCGGATGGCACTTTTTTGCAATGCCAAAGGGCGCATGCAGGCCTCGATGTGGGTTCACCGAAAAAGTGAGAGCCAGTTCTACTTATTGATCTCCCAATCCCTTTTGCCGCAAACTCTCAAAAGACTCTCAATGTTCGTCCTGAGAGCAAAAGTAAAACTCTCCGACGTGAGTGCGCATTTCGATCTATGGGCTAGCTTAGGATTGGACACACCTCTTCAAGCTGAAGTTTTATCATCTGAAGTTGGAGCATCCTACGGCTTTTCAATTCAATTATTGCCAGCATTAGGCCAAAAAAGAGTTCTATTAGCGCTGCCTAAAGGGCAATCCCTGCCCTCCTCCTTCAGTGATTTGCCCCGATTGAGTCCTCAACTATTTGAACTTTCAGAAATTTTCGGTGGTGTAGCAACCATCGATACGGCAAGTTTTGAGCATTTCGTTCCACAAATGCTCAACATGGAATCCATTGGAGCGGTGAGCTTTAAAAAGGGATGTTACCCAGGACAAGAGGTGGTGGCCAGAAGTCAATTTAGGGGCACACTCAAGCGCCGCGCTTTGTTGGTGGTGAGTCCTGCCGAGCTCAAAGCAGGCCAAGAACTTTTTGACCTCAATGACGCGCGAGAGCCATGTGGGCAAGTTGTGCAGGTGGCTGAGTTTGAGTCGAATTTCTGGGCGATCGCATGTTTTTCGCTTCAAAGTCTCCTGCCAAAGGAATTGGAATTTACCTTACCAACCAATACTCACACCATTGCTGAGCCCACTGAGGCAGCAAAAGAAGCCCACTCTGAGCTCAAACTCTTGTGGTCAGAGCATTTGAGTTCAATATCTGCCGAGCACCCACCAGAGCACTTGGCGTTGATCCCACTGCCCTACGCGCTTTTGGAAGATATATGAACTCCAAAGTCAAACTAACAAATCAAGGAAATGGTCTTTGTCATTTGAGGGGGCGATATGAGTGAGGTATTGGCCCTACAAGATTTTCGATTCACCTGTCCACTGCGAGTCAGGTGGTCCGAGGTTGACATGCAAAAAGTGGTGTTCAATCCTCACTACTTGACCTATGCTGATACGGCCATGGGGGGATTCTGGAGAGCCTTGGCTTTTCCCTATGAAACGACTTTGGAATCCTTGGGTGGAGATTTGTTTGTCAAAAAATCCACCATCGAATATTTTGCTTCTGCGCATTATGACGACTTGCTCAATATAGGCGTCAAATGCCAACGCATCGGAAACTCGTCTTTGACGTTTCAAGTGGCCATTTTTAGGGGAGATACGCTACTTACTCTGATCGAGTTGATCTATGTCTTTGCCAATCCCAAAACCGCTAGATCCATACC
>DAISKH010000078.1:0-2124 GCA_036821105.1 Limnohabitans sp. | reverse complement strand
GAGGGGACATCACGAATCGGTCGAATGGCGGTTGAGCGTCAACTCAGAGGCACAGGCCTTGGAGCAAAGGTTTTGAATGCTTTGGTTGAAAAATCAAGGGCTCGAGGGGATCGATTGATCATCTTGCATGCTCAGTTGAGTGCGCAAGGCTTTTACGAAAAATCAGGCTTCAAGCCCCGAGGCGAGACTTTTGAAGAAGCCTGCATTGCACACATCGAGATGGCCATGGAGATCACTAGCGTTTGAATTTTTTAATTCAAGTTGATCGTCTCGGAGTTATATGAAATTCAGCGTTGGTGAGCTGAAATTTTTGAGGTTTGGAAAGACTTTATTGAGTTGCGTGCTACTAAGCCCCATCCAAGTCATCAAGGTTGCACCCAATTGATCAGTGGAGGTGGTAGGGGTCCATCTTCCTTTTTTGGCCAAATCCATGTCATCAGGCCCACCCAAGACCAAGCTTGGGAAGGTCCCCAAAACATTGCCGCCCTGAACTGGCCCGCCCATCACAAAATGATGGTTTCCCCAAGCATGGTCACTTCCATTGCCACCCACGGGTTGGAGTGTTCTGGCAAAGTCACTCATTGAGAAAGTGATCACATTGTTCGTCAAGCCAAACCCTTGGATAGATTGGTTGAAGGCGTCTAGACCAGAACCCAATGTGGCAAGTTGACCATCTTGGTTGAGTTGGCCAGTTCCTATTTGACCCGAATGAGTGTCAAATGAGCCCCAAGATACCAAAAATACTTGCCTTTTGAGACCTGCATTTTTTCCGGCCAACATCAATTTGGCAGTTTGTTGGAGCATGAGCGAAAGATCGTCTGTACCGAAGTTTCCAGCTGGTTGAGGTACGTTGGCCAAGGCAGAGGCAATGCTTTTGGCATCATTCAATGTGTTTGATATATTTTTAAGACGAATATTGTCCCAATCGTTGGCAGAGGTCAATTGCGCAATACTTTGAATGGCTTGCAACTGAGTATCTGTGGGTTTTAGTAAATTGGCTGAACCATAATAGTTGGCATACTGCTTGGGTGCCGAGGTTACCGGTGTTACGAGTCCACGCAGCAAAGTCGTATTGTTGTTGTAGGATAAAAGCTGAAGTGGATGGCGCAGGCTGGGCGATAAAGCTTCGATGCCTCGTCCTGCCCAACCCGTGATCGTGGAGCTCATCCCATCCCAGCCTTGTTGAAGATTGGTTTGGTCAACATGTGAGAATAAAAACGGGGGAACCACCCCTTTCATCGCCAAGATGCTACTGGCGGTCACAGGTTGCACCAAGGGCCCCATGTTGGCTATCCAAGAGAGGGTTTTGTTTTGGTACAGCTTGGCCAATGGTGCAATGCCAGGATGAATACCGAATTGATGGCCCGCAGAACTGCCTCCCAAAGGTGTCAAAGAATCTTTGCTTAAAGCCAATACCCCCCTAGCCCTTGCATAGTCGCCATAGGCTGCATCAATTGGAATAAGGGTGTTGTTGCCGTCATTGCCACCATTAAGATACACACACACCAAGGCCTTGTAATCACCAAGGTCATCGGCGCTGGCAAGTTCCCCCATGCCTCCGGCTAGCCAAGCACTCGTTCCAAGTGCACCGATACTGGCCATAGATAGACCCGAATTGAGAAATTGACGTCTAGAGAAGTTCACTTCATCACTCCAAAGGACGGTGTTCCCAAAAGTAAGCTGATGACAAGCAATGTATTGTTGGTGTTGTTGGTGGGAGTTGAAGGTGCGTAGTTGGTTTGTATTAATCGCATAGCTCCATCATGGAGTACGCTTGGCATCGCACCTTTGAAAAATTGTAAATTCACCAAATTAAGATAACTCTCTGGGTTGGGGTAAGCATTGATCAAAGAATTGATGTCGCATCCAGCATCGGTGAGCAGAGTTAAATAAGATGCCGTCCAGGCATAGTTACTCAGCATATTGAATTCTTGGCCCAACACGTTGGTATCGTCGAGCTTTGATTCGGGCGCTGTCTTGGGCGCTCCAACAGGTTTGTAGTTGGGTTCATAAAAACCAAACACGGTGTCTGAACTCATAGGTTGCTGCATGCCGCTCACGACTCGTCCATACTGGTCCCATGGAGCAACTGGGGCTCTTAGGCATCCAAGGGCTCTCCAAACC
>DAISKH010000077.1:0-14072 GCA_036821105.1 Limnohabitans sp. | reverse complement strand
CCACTCCTGTAGCTTAGTTCCAGGGCTGGTCTTTGTGCTAGTTTGTGGGCTAGTTCATGGGCTAGTCCATGTCCTACCCAGCCTCACCATTAGAAAGTGAACCCCACTGTGTCCAAAACCTTCCAAGCCGCCGTGGCCATGCCCAATGGCACCATTGAGATTCAATCATTTGAGACCCCTGCTCCACGTGATGACGCTGGCCTCATGCGCATCGAGATCACGGGCGTGTGCGGAAGCGACTGGCCGTATTTTCAAAACCTCCCCAAGTCCCGAGGCCCTGTCATTTTGGGTCACGAGGTGGTGGGCCGGGTTGAATCGATGGGCCGTGTTGCAGCTAAGAAGTTTGGTGTGAAAGAGGGGGACCTGGTCGCCTTGGAGGAGTACTTGCCGTGCGGGCATTGTCACTTTTGTAGAAGCGGGGACTTTCGCCTTTGCAATGCCACCGATTGGCGTCTGGGGGGGCACCGCTACGGTGCCACGGGCCTGAATGTGGGCTCGGGTCTGTGGGGCGGATATAGCCAATACATGGAGCTCGATATCAACACGGTTTTTCATGCCGTTCCTAGCGGTCTGGATCCACGCTATGCAGCCTTGGCTTTGCCCATGTCCAATGGGATTGAGTGGACCTATTTGCAAGGCGGCATCGGACCTGGTCAATGCGTGGTGATCCAAGGGCCTGGTCAACAAGGCTTGTCATGCGTCATCGCGGCTGTAGAGGCAGGGGCTCAGAAGATTATTGTCACCGGGCTTAATAATCCCACCGATTTGAAGCGGCTTGCCATGGCCAAACGACTCGGTGCCCACCACACTGTGGCCATTGGAGAGCAAGATTTATTGGAGACTGTCGCCGATTTGACCGGAGGCTTGATGGCTGACTTGGTCATTGACTGTGCCTCGGGTGGGACTGACTCGGTGGTGAGTGCGATTCAATTGGCCCGAAAACGAGGTCGCGTGATCTTGGGCGGCTTAAAGAGTACCAAGGTGCCCCAGTTTGACAGCGACATGATCATCGCTCGCTTCTTAACGGTCAAGGGTATGCGTGGGCATAGTTTTGAGTCAGTCGAGATGGCACTCGAGTTGATCGCTCAAAACCGCCATGGCGTCCAAGACATGAGCACCCATCGCTTTGGGTTGGCTCAAACCGAGTACGCACTCAAGACCCTGGTGGGTGAAGGCGCCCCCGACGCTATTCACATGACCATTGATCCTTGGGCTTGATCGCCTAGGGCTTAAAAGGAGTCGGGTTCACGCCCGACTGACCGGGCCAGAAATTAGGATTTAAAAAATCTAGAGATCAACACGGCCCTGCACTGGTTAGATCCCTTCTTCACTGACGCGCGTTTGAGCTCGCTGCAAACAGCAGCTTCATGGCATTTTCCTGCGCTTGGCTCAACGGTCCCACAATCACGGTTAACCCCAACGGGGGCGTTTTTTCACCCAGAGTGACGGACTGTGTGGTTGAAAGGTCCTCAGTCAAAGTCGGTGTTGAATCGAACGGGGCCATCTGAACCCAATGATGGCCTTTAAGGGTGCCAACCCGGCCTTTGAGTCTGAGCAGTGCTGTGCCCAATAGGGACTGGAGTTGCCCAATGTGCGCGAGTAGCTCAGTTACGCTTAAATGACTTTCCTCATGGTGGGTGAGTGGCCACCAGAGGGCTTGAGCGTGGTGACGGTGCTCATGTACTCCATGATCTTCATGCGCTTCGTCTTCCTCATGAGGACCATGGACGTGATGATGATCATGCAACTCTTCATGATTGTGCACAGTTGCAGGCCCATCTTCCCCATGAAGGGCAGGCTTTAGCGCGTGTTGTTTTTCTTGGTATTGCTCTAGGGACTGCATCACGTCACTGGCGCTCAAGCGGCTCATGGAGGAGCTTAGAAAAACACAATGAGGGTTACTCTCGCTGAGCTCCTCCATGAGTTGTAGGCGCAATGCGTCAAGCTCTTTTGGTGAAACTTGGTCCGTCTTGGTGATGATGCAGACATTGGCTTTTTGCAGTTGTGCTCTAGCCTCCATGTGGGTGCGCAAAACAGCTTGGGCAGTGGGTGCACTCAGGCAAGTGATGGTCCCCCCCCAGGTGTAGCGCTCCATCAAGAGTTCATGACCGTGAAGGGTCTCCAAGATGGGGCCAGGGTTGGCCAGCCCAGTGGTCTCGATCACAACATTGGGGAACCGGGGTACACGTCGCTCTAATCGAGCCCAAAATAAATCCTCTAACGCCTGTGATAACCCCAAGAGTCCGGTGCAACACACGCAGGCGTTGGCCAGCAAGGACTGAGACTCCGCGGCAGCGGTGAGCAATTGGTTATCCAGGCCCACCTCCCCGAGCTCATTGATGATGAGTGCGGCCTTGGATAAAACTTCCTCACGCAACCACTCCTTGAGTAAGCTGGTTTTACCACTACCCAAAAAACCGGTGAGCAAATAAATCGGAATGCGCTGAGGGGTCATGACTTTAAAAATGTAGAGTCCCTCTCGGGCTTCACTTGACGCTAGGCTGGGTTGGCTATACTGCAGGACAACACAGTCCTTGCGTGGGCCAATGATCAGAGTTTACCTGAGCAATACAGCACTCACCCTCTTAGGTTTTTTAAGGAGCAGTCATTCATGGAGAGAATCACCATTTCTTTGGAACCAGAATTGGCGTCCATGCTCGACCAATTGAGCCAACAACACGGTTACGCCTCTCGAAGTGAAGCGGTGAGAGACTTGATTCGAGGTTGGCATTCGCAAGAGACCCTCAAGAGTAACCAAAGCGAGCACTGCATGGCTTATTTGGGTTATGTCTTTGATCACCATGACCGTACACTCACAGAGCGTTTGTCGCATATCCAGCATGACCATCACCATTTGACGCTTTCTAGTATGCAAGTGCCCATGGATCATGACAACTGCTTGGAGGTGGCTTTTTTGCGTGGGCCCACCCATGAGGTGAGAGCGTTGGCTCACCGTGTCATGTCACAACGAGGGGTGAGACACGGCTCGGTTCAGTTTGTACCCGTCAAGGTGTTTGACCACATCGAGGGGCATGACCACGCGGCAGGCATGCCTCATTTGCATTTACAGCCATCGAGTTAGGGAATTTTGAAGCCTCTTAAGTGAAGCTACCCGGGCGAGCTTCTATTTCTTTAGACGAACTGTTCACGGCCGTTGGGTAGAAGTTTTGAATCATCATCCAAAATAGAAACGAGAGCGGTAAAGCCAAACCACACCAAACGCCGTAATGCTCCCACCAAGCACCCAATGAGGCGGTGTGGGCTTTGCTGAGGCTGAAAAAAACAATCGAGAGTGACAACGTGGCGATGAGTCCACTCATGACCCTGGCTGTGTGATGAGCGAGTAGTTCACTTTGTCTCACCATCCAATGCACCACGAGGCCATTGATCGAGTCCGCTAGCAGCATACCCGTACCAAAACTCAAGGCAAAGACCACGATCAGTGCAAAACCACCCAACTCATGGCCCTTCGCTGCCATGAGTGCAGCTTGCGCCAAAGTGTCCAAGGAGAGCGCAAAGGCAAATCCCACACCCATGGGGTGGGCCAAGGGCCCCATGATTTTCATGATGAAGGGTTGGATCAGGCCTTGGGGGCCGTGGTGCGACATACCGTGTGAGAAGTGCGTATGAGAGCCCGTGGCGAGTGGGTCCTTTAATTCCCTGTGTTGAGACAGACCTCGACCCAGGCAGTGGCGCAAATTGAGAAGCCCAAGGATTAGTAAAAACCCACTGGAGATCCAAAGTCCCAAATCGTCAAGCCAAAGGGGCAAGGTCAGGCCTTGCCAATAGAGAATAAGTGTGGCCAAGAACACTGTGAGGCTGTGGCCCAATGCAAATTGAAACCCAGTGAGTCGAGAGGTCCAGTAATTTTGCGCATGAAAGCGCATGCGCGTGAGAGCGTCCACCGCAGCAATGTGGTCCGGATCCAAGCCATGTCGAAAACCAAGGGCCAAGAGTAGCCCCAAGGTGGCCCACAGTGAAGAAGAGTCCAGTTCAAACATATGAAGAATTTTAAATTGGTGTGAAGATCTAAGGTGAGCGGGTGAACCCGCAAACTAGGAGAATTATTTTTTGTCGCTTTTGTGGGGGTGATCGTGGTGGTGACTATGCCCATGACCATGACCGTGGCCACCATGGCGGTGCAAATGCCCATCTCCATGATCGTGCCAGTCGTCGGCATTGGATTTCCCGTGGGCATGCGGGTCTTCATTAAAGACCAAGGACTTCACGGTGACAGGGACCGTGTAGGAGGGCATGCGTATGCGGCCCAAGTCAATGAAATCAAAACCCCAGAGCGTGACGCCATCGATCACCAATAGCTCGCTACTCACGCGGTCATCCTCTTTGAAGATGTGTCCTAAATTGTGAGCAATGTCTCCGTCGGTGACAATGTAGAGGGGCATCTTTTTGGCCAATGTGCTCGGAATAGCCGCCAAAATTCCTCGTGCCAATGCCGACAAGCGCTCGTAGGACGGCGCGCCCAACCAGCGAAGTGAAATAGCCACATCTTGCTCGCCCTCTTTGAGGTCGTGGCGAACAAAGGAGAGGATCAAATCTTTGGTGATGACGTGCTCGTTGATGGTGGGCCCAAAGACCGTGGGCAAGGGGACCACTTGCAAGTTCTTTCTTGGCAGGAGCGTTGCTGGATCACTGATGAAGGTGGTGTTCCCACTCAACTGAACACTGTACTCCGAGGCTCCCAAGACCGTAGCCCGGATGCACTCGCCTGCGGGTAGCAGTGGAGTCGATAAATCGCCCGCGTTCAATCGAAGTCTCACGGCTTGGCCAAATAGCTTTCCGAGGTCACCAAAATCCCTCATCTCTCTTTCATAGACATATTCGGCAACACCTCCCGAGAACATTACCCCGTCAATGGCGCCCCAGTCTTCAACGGGGTCAGTCAAGTACAAATGGGTGAGGTCTTCTTTGGTGAAGCCTTGATTTAACACCCGCATCAAGGCCTGTGCCATCCACTGGGCAACAGTGGCCATGTCTTGGCGTTCAATTTTGTCGCCCAGTTTCCAATCAAACCCAGCCTGTGCCGCCAAGTACTGACCCGCAGGATCGAGTCGCGTGATGGTATTGGATTCATCGACCACTAAAAGACGGCCACCCAAATGCACGGCAGCAGTGGCAATCAATTTTCCTCCTTCGACCAATCCCAGTTTGGTCGTGCCGCCCCCGATGTCGATGTTCAAGATGCGCAATTTTTCGTCATAAGACCGC
Source organism: Limnohabitans sp. (assembly GCA_036821105.1). Lineage (GTDB taxonomy): Bacteria > Pseudomonadota > Gammaproteobacteria > Burkholderiales > Burkholderiaceae_C > Limnohabitans. Next base: position 8,846 of record DAISKH010000077.1, on the reverse strand, counting down.
TTGGCCGCTCCCGAGCCATAGACAGCGAGCATGGACTCCATGTGGTGTCCTGCAGCCGCGCAGACAAACTCACCACCTTGTTCGGCCAAAACTGCAGCGATGGATTCGCTGTTCTCACGTCTTAACGCCTCTCCCGTCAAAATCACTGCGCCAGCATCGACCTCATCAGGATGCAGGCCCGCGGCTTGATAGGCGCGGTCAATGATTTCGCCCAAGGCCTTGGCATCCATGGTGGTCTCGCTCGTGTAGGGGGTGAGCGAAATGGGAGACTGGTAAACGGGCTGGCGGTCCACCACGGTATAGCGGCTCGAGAGGTCTTCAGCAATTCGACGCAAGTGGATTTTAGAAAACACCACTTGAGTCCCTGATGAGCCCACGTCGATGCCAACGCTATGAAGGATCACGTTGTCTTGACGCCAAAGGCTTTCTTGGGATGCATCGTCTCCAGAAAAATTATCATGATCGTGGTCATGGTCCGCATCATCATCGTGAAAGTGCTCGTACTCGGCACCGTATTGATGATCAGTCAGGGTGTGGCGTTTGGCCACAGCCACTGTGCCCTCTGGCTCGTTTGAGCTCTGGGGTTGAGAGGACTCGACTGGGTTGGAGGTGTTGTCAGAGAGGGTCATAGTCTAGTGATACGCAGTGAGCTGTGGGCTAGAGAAAGAAAAGGTTCCCAGGGTCGCTTGGGGCACATGAGAAGTCATCAAAGGATGGGGCGCAAAGTGGTCAATAGAATTGGTCAAAATGCACTTGGGACATGGGTACTTTTTGGGCCACCAGGAGTTTGATCATTGCTTGGGCCATGAGGGGAGGGCCAGCAAAGTAGATTTCAAAATTGCCCAACTGCTCACCGTGCATTTTCTCAAGCACCTCGTGCACAAATCCCGTCTGGCATCCTGCGGGCAAGGCTTCGTTCTCGGGGTGGTTGGAGAGCACAGAGGTGTAATGCACACGGTGAGCACCTTGAGTTCCATGGGCTAAGCCGGAAGCCTCTTTTAAGAGCTCCTCGGCGCACAAGTCTCGTACTTGCCGTGCACCGTAGAGGAAGTGAATTTGCCGGGCTTGAAGTCTCTCGCTCATCAAAGCACCTCGGGCAAGAGATAGCATGGGGGCGAGGCCCGAGCCACCTCCGACCAAGAGGAGGTCCCGATCAGCTTCTTCGCGCAAATAGGCCATGCCATAGGGACCATCAATTTCAACACTGTCTCCCACGCCAAGTCCAAAAAGCACATCACTGCCCAAGCCTTGAGGTACGCGCCTCACTTGGAACTCCAACACTTGGGTGTTGGCCCCAGCGTTGCTCATGGAGTAAGCCCTGGGGCCTTTCACGCCTGGGAGTTGGATCAACGCGTATTGACCTGAGGAAAAGCCCATGGGAGTATCACACTCAAAGACAAACTCACTGATGTCATGGGTGAGCATGGTGTGGCGTTTGAGGACGGCTTGCGTGATGAGTGGGGTGTGAATGGCTTGGTAGTGCTCGCTCGTTCTGAGCTTGATACGCAAATCAGTTTTTGCGCGACTCTGGCAGCCCAGCCAACGATTTTTCTGACGGTCTTTGTCTGACAAGCCAGGAGACTCAGGCCAGAGATTTTCAATCTCACCTTCGATGAGCTCGAATTTGCAATTGCCGCAAGAGCCAACATTGCACTCATAAGGAAAACCCAGTCCAGCGCGCAGACCGGAGCGTAAAACGGTGTCGTGCTCAGCACAATGAAAGGGGGAGGGGTTGCCCTCGATGGCGATGGAATGCATGATGGGTTGAGGTGTCAAGGTGAGGTCAAAAAATTGTTGAAGGGTAAGGTTAAGGGTTTAATTAAAGCGCTCTAGTAATAAAACGCTCTAGGTGAGACTCAATGTCGATAGCCCAATTGGATAGAGATGGCCTCTGCGGTTTGCAGCACCATGGGGGCCAGGGAACGCAACTTTTTCAAGGTCAGTCGTTGGCTCGGTCCCCCAACGCCCACTGAAGCCACCACTTGGCCTGTGATGTCTCGAAGAGGCGCGGAGACGCCGCGCATGCCAAGCTCAGACTCCTCATCGTCGATGGCGTAGCCGTTTTGTCGGACTTGAGCGAGGATCTTCATGAGCTCGTCTTTTTCAGTGCACGTGCTGGGCGTTCTGGGGAGGAGCTCAGAGTGCATGACTTTATGAATTAATTCGGGTGCACTGAAGGCCAAGATGGCTCGGCCTTCACACGTGCAAAAGGCAGGCTTTAATGTTCCGATGTAGTTTTTCATCCGAATCGCTTGGCTACTCTCTAAGTTGTAGAGGTAGATGATGTTGGTTTCATTCAAAACCGCAAGGTGAATAGTCTCACCGGTGCGCTCTCTCAAGACGTTCAAAAAAGGCTGCGCCATGTTCGAGACGTCTAGTCTTCGCCTCACCAACGCCCCCATGATGAAGAGGTTGATGCCCAGGCGGTAACGACCATTCTCGGGATTTTGTTCAAGCAACCCCTCGCTCAAAAGAGTCACCGCCAATCGATGCGCCGTGCTTTTGGCAATATTCAATCGCTTGGCCAAACTGCTGATACCAATTTCGGATTCAATTTCCGAGAAACACTTGAGCACCCGAGCGGCCGCGGCAACGGAGGATAAACGGGTGCTTTTGGATGGTGCGGACATGAGAAGTCAAAAAAGTAGCAAATTCTTGAAAGGTTGGATTGAACATGGCGCGGCAAGGTCAAGGCACCACAGTTCCATCTTTCATCTTACCTTAATTCTTGTATGCTGAACACTGTTCTTCATAAAAGAATCATTGAAGATCTCGGGAGGGCACTCTGAGACCTCACTCAAATAGCATTGAGCATGGTTTTACAAGAGGTAAGAGTTAGGAATTAGGGAAAACCCGAGGGTCGGATGCTTGACACTCTTGGGCGTTTCAAGCCTAATACTGTCTGTGCCTTTATGTGGATCATAGTTCCATATAGGGGAACGTTAGGGATATTGCACTTACACTTGGATAGCGCCAATCAGGCACTAAAGGGGTGGTTTGGTCCAGCCCTGCTTAAATTTTGTTTTCTCACTCTTTTTCGCTCTTTTGGAGACTCATCAGTGCAAAGTCCGCTCGTGGTGGAACCTGCTCAACACGCTAGGTTAAAGTTCGACCCCAAATGGGTGGTCATTGGTTGCTGTTTATTGGTTGTGGGCTTTTTGGCCTTGGTGCCTTTTTGCTTCATGGTGTGGCAGAGTTTTTTAACGCCCGAGACCGCAGATCAGCCCTCTGTCTTCACTCTCTCCAATTACGTCACCGCCTACACAGACGCGGAGACCATCACCACCCTTGCCAACTCCATTGAATTTGCCACGGGAGGATCCTTGGTGGCTTTTGTGATTGGTACTGCCTTGGCCTGGATGAACGAGCGCACCAATACGCCTTTGCGCCGTCTTTTTTATGCGCTCTCTATAGTGCCGCTCATCATCCCTAGCATTTTGTTCACCATTGCTTGGATCATGCTTTTGAGTCCTAAGATTGGGATCATCAACATGGCCTTTCAATCGGTGTTTGGGTTGGAGTCTCCGCCCTTTAATATCTACTCCATGGGCGGCATGATTTGGGTGGATGGGCTTCATTACTCACCGATGGCTTTTTTATTAATGACCGCTGCATTCAAAGCCATGGACCCATCCTTGGAAGAGTCAGCCGTAATGAGTGGCTCGAGCATCTTGAGAACGCTTTGGCGCATCACCTTGAAGTTGGCCTTTCCAGCCATTGTCGCTACCATCCTCACACTTTTTGTGCGTGCGATTGAGTCTTTTGAGGTGCCTGCTTTATTGGGCTTACCTGCAGGCATTCAGGTCTTTACGTCCGCCATTTACCAAGCGATTCATCAGTTTCCAAGTCAACTCGGACTGGCTTCGGCCTTCTCTGTGCTTCTTCTCTTGATCACTTCTGGGGGCATCTATATCCAAGCGCGTATTTCTTCATCGTCCAGCAAATACGTGACCGTCACTGGCAAGGGTTTTCGTCCCCGCAGCATCGATTTGGGTGTCTGGCGGTATGCAACCCTATGTGTGTTTTTGCTCTACTTTTTGTTGATTGTGGTTTTGCCGTTTTTAGTCCTGTTGTGGTCATCCTTGCAAAAATTCTACGCACCACCATCGGCCGAGGCCTTGAAGCATTTGACCCTGGATGGTTACCGCTATGTGCTGGATTCGGACACCATTCTTCATGCGCTTTTTAATAGCGTTTGGATGGGTATGGCCTGTGCAACCATCGTCATGCTGCTCTCAGCGGTGGTGTGTTGGGTGGTGGTGAAGACTAAAATTCCAGGACGCTGGTTGCTTGACAATTTGGCCTCCTTACCTATGGTCTTCCCTGGCTTGGTGCTGGGGGTGTCCATCATGATTTTTTACCTCACCTTTGACATTGGAATTTACGGTACATTTTGGATTATTTTGCTCGCTTACGTGACGCGTTTCATGCCCTATGGTTTACGTTACAACACGACCTCTATGATTCAAATTCACAAAGACTTGGAAGACTCGGCCGGTATGAGTGGAGCGGGTTGGGTAACCGTCTTTACCAAAGTGATCTTGCCGCTCTTAAAGCCCGGCATGGTGGCGGGTTGGATTTATGTCATGATTGTTTCAGTGCGAGAGCTCTCAAGCTCCATCTTGCTCTACAGTCCCGGTAATGAAGTGATCTCAATTGTGATTTGGGAGTTGTGGGAAAACGGTCAGTATGTGGAGTTGTCTGCTCTGAGTGTGATGTTTATTTTGATGTTGTTGATGTTGGTTTTGTTTGCCCAAGCCGTTGGAAAGCGCTTTGGGGTCAAAGACTCATAATTGATCAAGCCCAATCAGCAGTTGATCAAAACAATCGCATCCACTGCAGTTGAATTAAAGGAATTTTTGTTGTGTTAAATGTCTCAGGTTTATTCACCGAATACGTCAGCGACAAAGGAGTGGTTGTGCAAGCAGCCAAGGACGTCTCCTTTGAAGTACCCAAGGGTAAGCTATTCACTCTCTTGGGGCCCAGTGGGTGCGGCAAGACCACCACATTGCGCTCGATTGCGGGACTTGAAAAGCCTACCCAAGGTTTGATTGAGGTCAATGGTCAAACCATTTTTAGCTCCTCAAAAGGTGTCTTTACGCCCCCAAACAAACGTGGCTTTGGGATGGTGTTTCAGTCTTATGCCATTTGGCCGCACATGAGTGTGTTTAAGAACGCCAGTTTCCCCATGGAAGTGGGCTTGAAAAAGTACAGTCCATCCGAGATCAAATCTCGGGTGATGCGGGTGCTTGAATCGGTGGAGTTGGCTCAGTTTCATGACCGCGATGCGACCCGATTGTCGGGTGGTCAACAACAACGCTTGGCCTTGGCCCGTGCCTTGGTGATGGAGCCCCAACTTTTGTTGCTCGATGAGCCCTTATCAAATTTAGACGCTAAGTTGCGCGAAAAAATGCGCTTTGAGGTCAAGAAAATTCAGCGTGAGCTCGATATCACGACCATCTACGTGACCCACGATCAGTCCGAGGCTTTGGCTTTGTCGCATGAGATTGCGGTGATGTCGAGTGGTCGAATTGTGCAGCGCGGAACGCCTAGACAAATCTATGAAACACCCAACAGCACATTTGTCGCTGATTTTGTGGGAGCCATTAATTTCATTGACGCCACCGTGAAGGCTTTAGAGGATGGTGGCCAAAAGATGGTGCTCGAGTCAGAAATTGGCTTAATTCAAGCGCCCAACCCCGAAGGTTTCGCCCTAGGAGATCAAGTCCAGGTGTGTGTTCGACCTGAGAATGTGCACTTGAGTGATGAAGCCCCACAATTGAGTCATGCCAATCACTTTTTGGGATTGGTGCATTTGAAAATTTTCTTGGGTGAAGTCTTGGACTTCCAGGTAAAAATTGGCAGTAAACTCATCTTGGCCCGTGTGCATCCTCACCAAAAGACCCCGGTCGATCACCCGATCTATATTCATTTCGATCCCAGCAATTGTGTGGTTTTCAAGCGCTAAACCCTCGAATGTCGGCCTATTTTTATTTCAACACAGACAAGGACTTACACCATGAACAGTGTCACTGATAAGCAAACGCTGGAATTCGTTCCCAACGAATCGCATTACCACAGCAAAAAAGATCGCACCTTTGTTCGTGCCATTGCCGGTCCCTACAATTTGAAGGACGAGCTCACACGCTTGCGTGCCATGCCCCGCGTGAGAAAAGGCAAAGACATCAAATTCAACGATGGCCCCCAAGCCTTTAGTCGCCATTATGTGGAGCCCAAAGACGGCATAACCCAACTCTTTCACTTGCACTTGGAGGAGTACGGTCCAGGTGGTCGCTCACAAAAACACGGTCACGTGAATGAAGCGGCCTTCTATATTTTGGATGGCATCGGCTATGAAGTGCACGACGGTATTCGTTATGACTGGAAGGCTGGGGACGTTGCCATTGTGCACAACAACTGCGTTCACCAGCATTTCAACGCTTCCAATGAGCGTCCTGCCCGTGCGTTGGTGATTAAAACCAAACCTATGTTCATGTTCATGAATATGCTATTTCAGCAACAAGTTGAACCTCGTCCATCTGAGCCAGCAGTGGGTGGTGAGGGCTTTAAAGCGCGCAACGATGAGACAAATTTGAATCACCCCGAAGGAGGATATTGAAATGGCATGGGACGAAACAAAAGCGTGGAATACAGGTTCCACACAAGGCGCTTATTACCAAGACTTACTCAACGATGCTGAGCAAGCGCCACAAAAAAACGCTAAGCGTAAAAAAGTAATTCATCCCGAGGACATGGCTTGGGAGATGTCTCGCCAAGGTCTCTTGAAGCATTTGATCAATGAGCAGATGAACACGCGTATCGAGACGGTGGATGCTTACATGCAAATCATTCCCCCAGGCTCTCACTCAGGCAAACACCGCCACTTGGCGGAAGAGTGTTTGTATGTCTTGGAGGGCAAGGGCTATGACTTGCACCAAGATTGCGATGTGGAGATCACCGACACGTATCACTGGGTTCCTCAGACTGAGATCAAACGCTATGACTGGGAAGCGGGTGATGTGATCTACATTCCACCCAATACCATTCATCAGCACTTCAACGCTGATCCTGATCACCCTGTGCGTTTGATCTCCTCGATCAACAGAATCTTCAAAAAGACAGGTCTCAATGATTTGGAGCAAATTGAAGATGCGCCAGAGTATGACCCCTCGGTCACGCTCAATGCTGAAACCATCAAACCATTTTTGCGCAAGCGCGCTTGAATGCCCATCAAGTTAATGAAAGAGTCGTGGTCCCGTCAATGAGTAAAAATGCAATAGTCTCAGAAGATTTGGCGCAAAAGTTCGCCACTGAAAAAGAAACTCCCTATACCCGTTGGGTCAAAGCCGAGGGTCTAGATATCATCAGTGCGCATTATGTGCCGAGTCTCAATACAGTGGATTTGAAGCCTTGGGCTAGACGTGGCGGTAAGGGTGTGTACATCAATCATGAAGCCTCAAGAACTTCCAATGATTGCTATGTCGTGGAGATCGCACCGGGTAAGCAACTCGAACCCCAGCGTCAACTCTTTGAGGAGATGATCTATGTGCTCACCGGACGAGGGTCCACCACCGTTTGGAATGATCAAGGTCACCGTATAACGTTTGAGTGGCAAGCGGGAGCTTTGTTTGCGATTCCATTGAACTGCTGGCATCAGCATTTCAATGGCTCAGGCAAGGACAGCACACGTTTTGTGGCCGTGACCAATGGGCCCCCCGTGATCAATTTGTACGAGGACTTGGACTTCGTCTTCAATACCCAACACGATTTTGCCAATCGATTCAATGGTGAGCCTGACTACTTCAGTGGCCAAGGCGAGCAAAAAGGTTTGTTGCTGGAGACCAATTTTGTGGCCGATGCGGTGAACCTGCCCTTGATCAGTGCCAAAGAGCGAGGTGCTGGTGGCGGTCATATTCGCTTTAACATGGCCCGGGGTTCCATGAATAGCCACATCTCACAGTTTCCTGTGGGTACCTACAAAAAGGCGCACTGCCATGGCCCAGGCGCACACGTGATCATCTTAAGCGGTGAGGGCTACAGCTTGATGTGGCCTGAGGGTGAAGAGCCCCGTCAATACGACTGGCAAGTGGGTTCGATGATCGTGCCGCCCAATGTGTGGTTTCACCAGCATTTCAACACTGGCACCACGCCCGCCCGCTACTTGGCCTTTAAGCACGAGGTGGTCTCGATTCGCAACGCCCAAGGTGTACCCAAAGCCTGGATCAGCCGTCGCATAGGTGGAGATCAAATCGATTATGCCGATGAGAGTCAACTCGTGCGTGAGCGTTTTGCCAAAGCACTCTCGACTCATGGTATGTCACCTAAGATGCAAGAGGCCTATGAAACTGAATTGGCCTCCTTGCCTGCCAAGGTCTAGTCGACTGGCAATTGGGCCAGTTGCTGTATTGGTTGGTGGATTGGTTCTTGTGTGAGTGTTGGAGGGGAGCTTCACTCAGCCCTCCTTCACTCTAACGATTGGTTCAAGGGGTCGTGTCTTAGAGTTCACCCCCATTTTTTTCCTTGGATGAAGCACAACGTTTATGTTCAACTCAACTCTATCTCGTCGACAATTGATACACACTGCCTCCGCCCTTGTTGGGGTCGGAGGAGTGAACTTGAGCGGGGCCCTGGCACAAACACCCACGCCTCAACAAGCAGCCTTGCCCACTGGGGTTGCTTCTGCTTTGAGTGGCCCAGACCGTGAGGCCCGTTTGCTCGAAGTTGCCAAAAAAGAGGGGACAGTTACCGTCTACTCTTCAATGCCACAAGATGACATGGGTGCTCTTACCTCCGAGTTTGAAAAACGCTATGGCATCAAGGCCAAAATTTGGAGAGCAGGTTCAGAA
>DAISKH010000076.1:9634-14390 GCA_036821105.1 Limnohabitans sp. | reverse complement strand
GCTGGGACAACCACCCGTCTTGCCAGTAGGGCTTCTTGATCTGGGTGCTCAGCTGGCCTTGTTTGTCCAACACATCGGGGTACCACTCACCCCATTTGCCCGCGGTCCAGCCTTGAGGGTTGGAGGGTGCGTTCACAACATGGTGTGCCTCAGAACGATACATGCGGTCTTTAAGCCAAGCCTCAACCGTGTCCTCGACAAAGACAGCACTGGGTCCTGCCAGTGTCATGGTGGGGCGCACGCTGTAGAGCAAGACCTCAAGCAAATCACCGTACCGAAGTGTGCCAAAGCTCTCTCCAAGTCCTTGATCTTTACCAAGCAGGGCCGAGCCCGGTAAGCCTTTAGGCCGTGTTGGGTCGGGGAGAAACTCTGGGTAGTAAAGCGATTGAGTTGCGCGGGCCATTTGCTTCATAAAGAAGTCTGGCGGAAAGGTGATGATTTCGTCATAGGCATCATCGTTGTCAAAGTAATCGTGATCGTCTTGCAAGAAAAAAGTAGGGACGGATTTGAAACTGGTCCCATACACGGGAACGATTTGCGAGGTCACCGCACGCTTTAATAACGTTTCGTTATTGCTCCCCAAGGCCACCATCGAGCGATCAAAATCTCCCCCGATCAAGTCATGGGCTTTTTGTGATGCCCCAGAGCCTTTGGCAGTCAATGGAGAACGTAAATCCCAATACACATGATCTCCGTTTGCGATGGCCGCATCGGGATTGAACGTGAGCGCTCGCTGGAGAAGTCGATGTCTGATGGCAACGGGCAAAAAGGTCAACTCTTCATGTCCGCCCGCGCAAGTGAATAGCAGCACCCTCACGTTTTTAGGTGAACTGTGGGGAGAGGGAAATGTTTTTAAAAACCAAGGCTCACACAGTGATCGACCTGCGTGAGACTGAAGGGTTAAGCGGTAGCGACTCTCGGGCATTAAGCCGCTTGCTCGCACTTGCCAAAAAAATCCTTGGGTGTCTGTCATTTGAAGCTTGAACTTCATTTGATTGACCCCAAGCACTGGCGGGTTTTCAAGGGGTTGGGTGAAGGACAATTTAATTAAAAAACTGTCGTGACTGACTGTGGGCAAAATGTGTGCAACAACGCCCGCATCCCATTGGCCAGGGCCAGGGCCTTGCCCCTGCCCTTGCCCTTGGCTTGAGAGTGGTTTTGAGAAGATGGCCTCAGGAAATGCACCAATCAGAGCCGGTGCAGACGTTGCTCTTAAAAACTGTCGTCTCTTCATGTGAGCCCCCTTCAAAATTCTAGGATCCCATCCTCACGGATGGAGTCAGTGCTCCTTAAGCACCCTATTCAACGTCAAAACCCTTTTTCATTCAGACTCAATGGGTTCTCGATTTGAATAACCCTCTTAGCGGGAAAGCAAAGTGGTTGCTCCATCGGTACCGGACCAGGAACCCAACCACAATACTCCCAATAGCCTAGGATTTAATGGCCTTGAGTCCAACGATTTTGTGCTTTTCAATGGACTGTGCAATAAAGCCCGTGGCAATCAAGTCTTGGATAAAGTGGCGTAAATATTCGTCGGCTGCAGGGTGCCCCAAAGGCGTGGATAGGCTGTGATTGATGACCATGAAGTTACCTTCTAGCAAACGAGCATCGGGCAACTTTGCCATGGAATCGATCAAATTGGGTTTAAGCCCAGATAAGACCTGGGCCTCACGTTGTTTGAACACCTCCACTGAGCTGGCAAAGTTGGAAGTGCGCACCAAGCTTGCATGTTTGAGCGCCGAGGTGAGATAGAGCTCATAGCCCGCCTTGGAGGGTGCTGCAATGGTGACACCGCTCGCGTCGACTTGATCGATCCGATTCAGTGGTGAATCTTGATGGACCACGTAGCCCGCTTCTATCTCCGTCATAGGAGTTGAGAATGAGATGGTTTGGGCTCTGGTTTTTTCGATGGCAAGAATCGCCACATCCCACAAACCTTTGGCCGAATCATCGGCAACTTGTCCTGGTTGAGCGTAGACCACCATCTCAAGGGGCACGCCGATTCGATGGGCCAACTCCTGCATCAGGTCAACGCTCACCCCATGCAACTGTCCCGATGCATCTTGGGACGTGAACAAGGTGTTGCCTAGATTCATCCCTGCACGAAGCTTGCCGCTTGGGGCCAATTCTTGTTTCGCTGTTGCGCTTAATTCAATGTGTGCCATACATCCAACTCTAAAAAAAGAAATGAAGCCTAGCCCTGAGCTAGGCCCGAGGACCAGTCCTCAGCGTCAAGTAGACAGGCAATCGATAAAACCCTTGAGTTTCTCTGGCAAACCTGCACATTCGCCAAGTGGGGATGCGTTGGATTATGACTGACAATGAGGTAAGAATGACGCGGACTCGTACCTGCCTAGGGTTGACCCGAGTCTTCATGCATCTCTTTTAAAAGAACAAATGGACTACCAATACAAAAGGTTTACCAATACAAGTGGACTGCTCAGTGCAGTTTCACCACAGAGTCTGTTCTTCGATTGATGAGCCTCACCAAGGTGTCCAACGCAACCTTGAACCATCCATGCAAGGCCAATTCATGGAGCTTATAAAGGCTCAAATACATCAACTTGGCGAAATAGCCTTCAATGAAGAGGTTGCCTCCGATCAGGCCGCCCATCATGCTGCCCACGGTACTGAATTTACCCAATGAGACCAAAGAGCCAAAGTCTTTATAGCGAAAGTCACTCAAAGGCCGACCCTCAATGATTCTCTCTATTTGATGAAATAAGTGCGTGGCTTGTTGATGCGCCGCTTGGGCGCGAGGTGGTACCACCCGAGATACGCCTTTCTCGTCCACCATCCAGGGACAAGCAGCACAGTCACCCATTGCAAAAATAGCAGGGTCATCCACCGACTGCAAAGAACGATGGACCAACACTTGATTGGCCCCGTTGGTGCTGAGTCCGGCCAACCCTTTCAAAAAATCAGGCGCCTTGACCCCAGCTGCCCAAACGATGAGCTCAGCATCAATGGCATGACCACTGGCCAAGGTGACCTTATTTTTGGTGACCTGTTGAACCTGGGCTGCAGTCCTCACCTCCACGCCTAAGCGAGTCAAGAGTTGGTGCGAGGACATGGAAATACGCTCAGGCAATGCTGGCAAGATTCTTGGAGCGGCTTCGAGCAAAATCACCTTCAAATCTTTTTCTGGATCCACTCTGTCGAGTCCGTAAGACACCACTTCTCGAGTCGTGCGGTGCAACTCGGCTGCCAACTCCACCCCAGTGGCCCCTGCTCCAATAATGGCCACGTGCAATTGACCGGGTGTGAGAGCACTCTCTTGGGCCTGAGCCCGGATGCATGCATTGATCAATCGCTGGTGAAAACGTTTGGCATCGGACAATGACTCCAAGCGAATGGCATGCTCTTGAACTCCGGGGACACCAAAGTCGTTGGTCAAACTCCCCACCGCCAGTATCAAGGTGTCATAGGCAATGGAGCGCTCTGGCGTCACGACCTCACCGCTGGGGTCAAGGTGAGCGGACAATTGAATGCATTTTTTCTCGCGATCGAGCCCAACCATGGAGCCAATGCGGTAAGTGAAATGGTGCCAATGCGCTTGTACGATGTAGTTCAACTCGTGCTCATCGGTGTCCATGCTGCCCGCCGCAATTTCATGCAGTTTGGGCTTCCAGACATGGGTTCGACTCTTATCGACCAAGGTGACGTGCAGACGTCCAAACCGGTGGACGCGGTCTTTATAGCGGTCTCCTAGCTTGGTCGCCAACTCCAAGCCACTGGCGCCGCCTCCAACGATCACAACACGGTGTAATTTTTCCATGCGAACACTCACGAGTTTGGGAGTTTTGAAAATCTTGATTGAGCAAGATACAAGCCAATTTAACTCAACACACGGCTTGGCTGAGCCAGCAAGGGTCTTCTCAGGCACTTGATCGTTGAACGATCAAATTGACTCGAGAGGGTAACTCCTTAGTCATTTTAGATGACAGTTTGATTACGATCCCCCCTTGTTTTTATCCTCATCTCTGTTCAATCCATTATTCATTCAAAACCATGAAATTTCAATCCCTTTGTGCTCTCGCCTTGTTGCCTTTGGCCGCCTTACTGAGCTCTTGTGGCGGAGGTAATTCTTCTTCGAAAATTCCCTTTACCTCCTTGGTCACCTTTGGAGACAGCTTGAGTGATGTGGGCACCTACAAGGTGGGGACCGTGGCTGCATTGGGCGGTGGGAAATACACCATCAACTCCAGCACCGCTCAGATTTGGGTTGAGATTTTGGCCTCTGAGCTCTCGTTGCCAGCGCCGTGTGCCGCGCAAACAGGGCTCAACGGCAGCGCGGCCCAGGGCTTTAATGTGCCCGTGACCAATCACCCTGGATGCACCAACTATGCACAAGGTGGTGCACGAGTCTCCAACCCTGTGGGACCGGGTAATGCACTTCTTGGTGGCAATAACGCCATTTTGGGGCAATTGACTGTTCCTGTGGCCACACAAATCTCCAACCACTTGACGTTGGGCGGGGGATTCACGGGTAAGGAGTTGGTGACAGTGGCTGCAGGCGCCAATGATGTCTTTATTCAGTTCGGTGCGCTGAGCGCTTTGGCTTCCGACAAACCACCCTTTAGCACCTTCAGTGCCTATGCACAGCAGTTTGCCTCTTGGTCCGCAGGCGATGTGGCCACCGTTCTCAGCGCAGCCGCAACTGGAGGCGCCAATGCCGCAGCGGCGGCCGCCGCGCCTATCATGGCGGCCAAAATGGCCGATGCTGGCACCACATTGGCAGGTTTGGTCAAAACTC
>DAISKH010000076.1:1945-9624 GCA_036821105.1 Limnohabitans sp. | reverse complement strand
AGGCGCCAACTATGTGCTGGTCACCAATATCCCCAACATCAGCAAATCGGTGGCAGGAACGAGCTTGAACAATCCGTCCCTTCAAAAAATCCTAGACTCCGTCACCGTTGCATACAACACGGCCCTTCAAACAGGATTGGCAGGAACACCTGGGGTTAAATTTCATGATGTCTACACGGCCAACACCGATCAATTCAATAACCCACAAAACTACGGCATCTCCAACGCCACCACGCCTGCTTGTAACCTGAGTGCAAGCGCCAATGCACTGGGAAGCTCTCTCGTGTGCAATAGCAGCAATGTGATCGGGGGCGACATATCGACCTACCTTTTGGCCGACACGGTTCACCCCACGCCATTTGGTCATGTACTTTTTGTGTTGGACGCCACTCGCAATTTGGTCGCTGCGGGGTGGATGTAAGTCTGTACTCGGGCTCTAGACTCAATGCAAGGGCCTCTTCATGAAAAAGAGGCTTGCTTGTTGACGTGTCTAAGAGCCCAAGCTCACCGAGCAGACAAAAGCTAAAAACTAAAAACTAAACTTCTAGCCCTATCATAGTTCGGCTCTTAAGCTGGGTGTCTCGAGGGTAGAGGAAACCAAGGCAATCAAGCTCCTAATTTTGGCATCCACTCTTTGGCTCTGCCATTCAGCCCCTTCCTTCATCCACCTCATTACTCAGAAGCCTGCTTCAAAGTTCATTAAGTTCATTAAGTTCATAAAGTTCATTAATTCGGAGTTTGAGCCCCTAGAAATCTTATCTTCAAAGGGGCTGATGGCGAACTTCATGACAATGGCATGAATTCCTAAATAACTTTGGTCTTATATTGCAAGACTCAAACCGATTAGCCAAATAAGGCCTCGGAACGTGGACTGAGCTCTTGAAGGCCTTTCTGTCATTTGACTCCTTTGATGACAAGCGTTACTTCAAATTTCAGTTTGAAAAATTAATCCTACAAGTACGTCATTTTACTGAACTTGATATGATGAGATTCACCTATCGCTTGGAATCTTTCCATGAAATTCCTAGCGCCAGCAATTCCTGATTTTTCTTTGAAAGTTTAGTATGTCTTTGTTTTCCCCTGATGTTTTTGGTGATGTTCACGTTAAAAATCGAGTTTTCATGGCACCTCTGACGCGAATGCGCGCAGACAACGATGGAGTATTGGGGGACTTGGCCGCCACTTATTATTCTCAGCGCGCATCGGCTGGACTCATCGTCACCGAAGCCTCTCAAATTTCAGAGTTAGGCAAGGGATACCCTTGCACACCAGGCATTTACTCTGCAGACCAAGTCAAAGCCTGGCAAAAAGTGACCTCGGCTGTTCATGCCACAGGTGGGGTGATTTTTCTTCAACTCTGGCATGTCGGAAGAATTTCTCACACCTCTCATCATCCCAATGATGGGCTTCCTGTCTCACCTTCAGCGATCAAGCCCAGTGGGCAGGTTTATACCGCCTCTTGGGGTTTGGAGGACTACGAAACACCCAGAGCATTGAGTTTAGAAGATATTCAACAGCTCAAGAAGGACTACATTCACGCCGCAAAGATGGCAAAGGATGCGGGCTTTGACGGCGTTGAGCTCCACGCGGCCAATGGCTACTTGCTGGACCAATTTTTACAAGACGGCAGCAACCACCGTACCGACGTCTATGGCGGATCAATTGAGAATCGTTGTAGATTGGTCCTTGAAATTTTGAACGACATCATCCCTATTTGGGGAGCTGGGCGCGTGGGTATCAGGCTGTCTCCTTATGGAACCTTCAACGATATGCAAGACTCCAACCCGGTTCAATTGTTCACCCATCTTATTGAGGCTCTCAACCCTCTGAAACTTTGTTACTTGCACCTGATTGAGCCCCGTGCCACGACAGCGGGCGGTAACGATACCCTCTCCAGTGATGCGCCCAGAACGGGCCAATTGTTTGGAAAACTATTCAATGGAAAAGTTGTTTTAGCAGGTGGCTTTAACGCAGACAACGCCCAACAAGCCCTCAAAGACGGAGAAGCCCACGCCATTGCCTTTGGTAGGATCTTCATCGCCAACCCCGATCTTCCTAAACGACTCGAAACTGGGGCAGGCTTGAACGCCTATGACCGTTCGACGTTTTATGGCGGTACGGACAAAGGTTACACAGACTACCCTGCTCTCGCTTGAGCTGAGCCATCTCATCACCAAGCGTTCATTGTTCAGAGTTTTTTCAACTCTAACTTTGCAATGAACTCTGCCCCGATGGTTTTGACCTCTAAAAACCATCGGGGGTCCCAGCAAAAGATTAATGACGACTCTGTCTTAGCAATACCCACAATATATAGATGTAAGCAGCAGCAGGAGCATTTTTTAAATCCTTGGAAAGAATAAAACCAGGAAAAATTAATGGCTAGAACGCTGGTTCCCTAAAACGAAAATGACGAAAAAATAAGACCCAAAAGCTAGGATTTAATAGGTTTTTAGCCTGTTAAGTTTTAAAGCTCAAGCCGCAAAATACAACGAGTTGTCCATATCTTTGATGGTCAACTTAAAAGACCTCTGAACGTCACTTTTGCATCATTGCGTTTGCATAGTTACTTTTGCATTATTACGTTCACCCATGATTTACCACCCTCGCGTTGGCTCTTGAGATCACACTCCGGTGGTTGAGTTAAACCTTAAGGATAAGTGTCACCAACATTAAGCCCTCTTTAGGTGAGCTTTATTTTCAGGGGCGCAATCCAATCGTATGAAAAATGTCCCCCATTCATATCACCAACCCTAAAGTGTTAATTTGGGCGCGAGAAAGCGCTGGATTGAGTTTGGAGGTGGCAGCCCTTGAGTCCAGCATTTCAGACAAATACTTGACCGCCATTGAGCGCGGCAAGATTGTGGCCACGCGTCTCCAACTCACAGCTTTATCAAAGGTCTATCACAGGCCCATGTATTGCCTGTACCTCTCAGAGCCACCGCCCTTGGGCCAAGCAATAGTGAACCCCAGGATGCAAGTGACTGCATGGAATATGCAGGACAGTCAAGACGTTGAGATTCTTATCCGTGACCTATTGGCGCGCCATCAATTGCTCAAAATCGCTATCGAGCATCGAAAGGCTTCAACCATCCACTCTTTCATCGGCTCCCTCAGTCCACACGTTGGAGCAGCAACATTGGCAAAGTCACTGGTGGAGTACTTGGGTTTTGATCGCTTTCATCTGCGAAATACCCAAAGTCTTGAAAGCAGTTTTCTATTGATACGACAACGTCTAGAAAGTATTGGGGTGGCCGTGATGATTTCAGGGCACGTTTCCTTTCACCATGCCATTATGCCAACTCGTCTTTATGGAAGTTTTTCGGTCATCGACGCGGTGCTCCCCCTCATCTCTATCAACGAAAACTTATCCATGGCCAATTGGATATTCGCGATGATTCATGAATTGGCTCACCTTTTTATCGCAGACAGCGGTCTCTCCAATCTTGGTTGGAATGATTCCAATGAAAAAGTGATTGACCAGCTCTGCGACGACGCAGCGTCAGAGTTTTTACTCCCAAGCGCAGAGTTAGAGCGTCTCAACATCAGAGACTTGGCAACCAGTTCCTCCATCGAACGCCTCACTGAAGTGGCCAATCAATTGAGAGTGAGTCCTCAAAGGCTGGCATCTCGTCTCTTGGAAGTTGCCCTCTTACCCGAACCCATTTGGAGAGATGTTGAAGTGAGACTTCAAGAGTCGAGACGACAGCACTTCAGAGTCAACCGTCTTGATGTCCACCAAAAACTCCACGCCAACAGCGATCTTGATGTGCGCTGCTTGCGACTTGGAGAGGTGATTTTGAATGTCACCCGAGATGGCCTGAGCTCACGCGCCATCTCCCTCACAGAAGCAGGCCAACTTCTGGGAATACAACCGAGAAAGGTGCAAGCGCTCTTGACTCATACCTATGTATCCCACACGAGCTCCGGCACGCCAACAAGATGTGATCAACACTGAGAGTATGAATGCTCAATCCCCTCCAGAGGTGGCCCATCAATAAGCGATGGTCTTGAGCTAGACTCTCCTATATTTGTCAACAAACATCATTAACCATGAATCAGCCTCTCCAATTGTGCCTGCGACGCTTGCTCCTTGCCATCCAGCTCACCACACTCACGCTTGTCAGCTTGGGGTTGCACGCCCAAACTTGGCCCGACAAAGCCGTCCATTTGATCCTGACCTTCCCTCCCGCTGGCGTTACTGACATTGCCGCACGTTTGGTGGCCGAACGCATGAACTTGGCTCTTAAGCAACCCATTGTGGTCGATCCCCGTGGTGGAAGTGGCGGAAATGTGGGGGCCGACCTGGTCGCCAAGGCAAGGCCTGATGGCTACACCATTGGTATCACCACCGATACCTTATTCACCATCAACCCCCTCATCTACAACAAAATGCCATTTGATCCGGCCAAAGATCTTGTGGCGATTGCCACCCTCGCCTCCTTTGCCCAAGTCTTGGTGTGTCACCCCTCAGTTCCAGCCAAGAATGTTCAAGAGTTGCTCAGCTTAGCCAAGCAGCGCAATCTCACCTACGCCTCGGGCGGTGTGGGTGTGCCCGGACACCTGGCCATGGAGTTACTCCTCTTTCGCTCAGGCGCCTCCATGACTCACGTCCCCTACCGAGGCGCAGTGCCTGCCACCACCGACATTTTGGGACACCAAGTGGACTGTGGGTTTTTGCCAGGACCCACGGTCTTACCCCATGTGAGCAGTGGCAAACTTGTGGCTTTGGCCGTCTCCTCTGCCAAACGCACGCCCATCGCACCCCAAGTTCCGACGGTATCCGAATCAGGTTTCAATGGATTCGATGCTTCCTTTAAGCTCATTTTGTTTGCCCCAGCCAATACGCCCCCAGCTATTTTGGAGTTGCTCACGCAAGAGGCTCAGGCGGCAGTATCGAACCCTGAAGTTGCCGCCAAGTTGCGCAGCAACGATCTTTTACCCATCGGAGTGGGGGCAGAGGCTACTCGCAAACTATTGCTTGAAGACGCTCAGACCTGGACTCCTGTTGTTCGCAAAATTGATCTTAAAGCCGAATGAGTACTGCCTTGACACCCCCCCATGAGCACAGTTTACTGATGATCTTGCAAGTCCCAGAGGGGATAAGACATCAATACGAGAATGGAATTCGTGCGGCCTTCCCCAATCTCCCAATCAACGTGGTCGACCAAGCCAGTGCGGCCACACCCTATTTAAGTCACACCAGCATCATCGTGACACACGGTCCCTATATGGGCAATGGAGCCGACCATATCTTTGCCCATGCGCCGCGCTTGGAGTGGGTCCAAGGCATTGGTGTTGGCATGGACAACATTGTCGATCGGCCCACACTGGACCCCAAGGTGATGGTCACCAACATTCACGGTACACAAGGTGTTCCGATGACGGAGTTGGCGTTGTCCTTGTTGCTTTCACTTGCCAGAAAATTACCCAAGACGTTCCAAAACAAACTGGAACACCGCTGGGAGAGATGGCCCTCCAAACTCCTCCATGGTAAAACCATCGGTATCTTGGGTGTGGGTTCCATTGCTCAGACGCTCGCACCCGTGTGCAAGGCGATGGGAATGACCGTGGTGGGCATCAGCTCACGCCAATCAGTTCCGCATTTTGACCACATGGTAAGCCGACATGAACTCTTGCAAGTGGTTCCGCAACTCGATTATTTTTTGCTATTGATCCCCTACAGTCCGGAGACTCATCACATCGTCAACAAGGAGGTCCTTGCAGCCATGAAACCCGAGGCCTTTTTAGTCAACATCGCAAGAGGTGGAGTACTCGATGAGGAGGCTTTATTAGAAACATTACAAAATAGACGAATCGCAGGAGCTGCATTGGATGTCTTTTTTACCGAACCCTTGCCCCCTGAACATGCGTTTTGGGATCAAGACAATCTCATCATCACTTGCCACCAAGGCGTGGTCCATGAAGACGTGGCCAAAGTCAATGTGCCCATCATTTGTGAGAATTTGAAACATTTCTTGTCTCAGAACTGGTCCGGGATCAGGCACGTCGTCAAAGCGGGAAACAAACCCGTGGTGGTGAGTGCTTCAAGCTGAGTCAATGAGACGGAACTTTTTCAACGACTCCTTATAAACCGTATGAACTCACTCACCCAAAATTCCTCTAACTCCATCAAGCCTTTGAAGTCATGAAAATTAAGAGTATCACTGACCATCATGCCAACGCGGGCTGGCGCACCGTGTCTTTTTTGAAAATCACCACCGACGAGGGACTCATTGGATGGTCGGAATTTTCTGAGGCGCGCGCAACCCCAGGACTCACTGTCGTCATCCGGGAGTTGTCCGCCCATTGTCTAGGCATTGACCCTTGCAACACCACTGCTGTACACGAGTTACTGCGCACCATCACCCGCTTGACCCCGGGAGGGCTCTCAAGTCAGGCCTGTGCAGCCATTGAGAATGCTTGCCTGGATATTCGAGGAAAAGCCCAGTCTTTGCCCGTTCATGCTCTGCTTGGAGGGGCCATGCGTCTGGAGTTGCCCCTTTACTGGTCGCACTGTGGAACTGCTCGAGTTCGTCACGGGAAGTTTTTACCCAAAGAGTTTGCGCAACCCTTGACTAATTTAGACGATGTCGTCTCACTCGGCCAACAAGTTCGCTCAATGGGCTACAAAGCGCTCAAAACCAATGTGATTCTTTTTGAGAACACGGGCCCCAGAGTCCATTCACCCGCCCTTTTCCCAACGCACACTCACTGGCCAGATCGGTTGGCAGATGCGGCCATGTTGGATGCCGTGTCCCAACACATTGGTGCACTTCGGCAAGGGGCAGGACATGACATGGCGATCATGATTGATTTGAATTTTAATTTCAGACCTGCCAGCCTGCGTGCACTCTGCCACACCCTTGAGCCTCTGGGAATGGAGTGGGTTGAGATGGATTTGCAAGACCCCACCGAACTCGCCTGCATCCGTCAAAGTACCTCTGTCCCCATCGCCTCCTTAGAGACTATTTACGGCATGTCTGGCTTTAGACCCTATTTGGAGGCCAGATCGGTGGACTACGCCATTGTGGATGTGCAATGGAATGGGATGGTCAATGCTGCCAAGATGTCAATGCTGGCCGACTCTTACGATGTGAATATTGCTGCACACAATTATCATGGCCATCTCTCCACTTTGATGGGGGCACATCTGTGTGCGTGGCTTCCCAACTTCAAGGCCATGGAGTACGTGGTCGATGAGGTGCCATGGATGCAGGATTTTTTGACTCATCCTCTTGAGATCAAAGACGGCATTATGACCGTCCCCACACGCCCAGGCTGGGGAACAGACATCAATGAAGAAGCGCTCAAGGCGCATGCGGTGACATGATGACCAAGAGCAACTCTGGTGAAAGGCTCAATATGAACACCCATGATCTGAGCTTTTGGCTTCACTCTCAGGCTTGCCAAGAAACCGTACTTCGCTTCATGGCGCTATTTGATCTGAGGAATTGGTCAGCCATGGAAAACTTGGTAACACCAGATGTGGTTTGGCAACGCCCTGACCTCACGATCGATGGCATTGCTCAATTAAAACAGGTCCTCAACTCAACGCCCCAAGGGGTGCGTGTGCGCCACATCATCACCAATCTGCGTTGCTCACCCCTAGAGCACGAGCGCATGGTGGTTGAGAGCTATTTCACAGTCTACCGAGACACAAGTGCGAGCGTCAGTGAAAA
>DAISKH010000076.1:0-1845 GCA_036821105.1 Limnohabitans sp. | reverse complement strand
CAGTGAAAAAGCCAGTGAAATCGCAAGTTTGAGCC
Organism: Limnohabitans sp.; assembly: GCA_036821105.1. Lineage (GTDB taxonomy): Bacteria > Pseudomonadota > Gammaproteobacteria > Burkholderiales > Burkholderiaceae_C > Limnohabitans. Next base: position 1,810 of record DAISKH010000076.1, on the reverse strand, counting down.
CTGAAACCCCAAGCCCCTTGTTGGGCCCAGTGTCCGTGGGTCGCTACACAGATGAGCTGATGTATTCGGGGGGTGAGTGGCGTATTCACAAGAAAAACACCCTGGTCGACTTTAGACAAGCGCCACGATGAAGAAATTTGAATCAACCCCAGCGATCACAACACTTGGCCTTGACCCTTACCTCAAAGCCCATGAGACAGGGTCAACATCGCTGAATCAACGGGTGCGTTGACTAAGATGCCTAGGTGTGGACCCACACCAAGATTGTGGGCAAGTTAAGGTCAACACCGTTTAAGTGGGGTTTGAGTTTTGATCATCATCAACTGCCCAGCAAACTCTTTGAATGATTTCACTCACGCGGTCCAGAGCAATATCAAAGAACTCCTGCCCCGCTTTGCCAATGTGTTCTTTCTCAAGGAAATGAAAGACAAGCTCCTCAGCAAGTCCACAGTCCAATGTTTCATATTCAAAAACACACTTGAATTGACCCGGTGTACCCGTCTTGGCCAATCGGTTCAATTCCCCAGCACGGACTGATCCAGAGCGACGACTGCTGCCGATTTTATGCACCCCAACACGAAACGCGGGATTTTGAAGGACATAGACAACGCCTGGATAGCCCAAATTATTACGACAAAAATAAGGTCTTCCTGTGCTTACACTTTCTCTCTCAAGGTTAGTCATATCGAGTAGATCTCTAGTAAAAAATTATTTTCACCAAGACTCAAAAATACCGAATGACGATTGAGTGCGAAGTGGATGAGACTGAATTTTAAAAACCATCAGCAAAAAAAAGTATTGAAAAACCAGTCAAAATTCATTGATTTCAAAGCCTTTGACTTTGATCTTTACACTATGCAAGCATTGAGTGTGGGGAGTCGAGTAAGCAACTAAAATAGAAGTTGCACAGATGATCCACCTAAACACCCCTTCATGAGCAACTCTAAAAATTATCTGGGCGTCGATTTTGGCACCTCCAACTGCGTCGCCTCGGCTCGTGGATTTGGAGGTGAAATTGAATTTGTTCCTCTTGAAAACGACCAATTCATCCTTCCCACCGTATTATTTGTCCCCAGGGTATTGGACAACGCCCGAGAGATCGATGAAGTTGAGCTCGAAAAAAGAGTTCAAAAGTCCATGGCCGAAGAGAGGCGTCGGTTCAACTTAGACATGCGGGAGTTGGACAACATTGTTGCCAATTTTGGTAGCAATCAAAGACCCAAGCCACCTGCACACGAGCGAAAAACCAACTCCAATTTGCAGGACAATGTAAATCTGTCCAGCAAATTGCGTGAACCCTCTTCGGATGAAACTGAAGTCAACACCTATGAGGAAACACTGCTTCAATTCAATCAAGAAAAGGAACAGTACCGCCAAAAGCAGTTGAGCTTTATCCGACCCGTGGCCTCAGAGAGTTCAATCCGAAACTCCGTGATTGCCTCCATGCAGCGAGAAGCCTCGGAGGAGGCGGAGGCAAAATACTGGAATCAAACATTTTTCTCGGCTCTGAACAGCAGCACAGAGTTTTTATTTGGCCAAGAAGCCATCAATGCATATGCTGAAGACCCACTGGGTGGTTTTTACCTCAGATCACCCAAAACATTCTTGGGCGCTGACCTTAAAAAAGAATACCAACAATTTTTCATCAAAATCATCTCCAGTATCCTCGCTCATATTAAAGACAAGTCCGAACGCTATTTCGACCGAACATTTGATGGCATTGTGCTGGGTAGGCCCATTAACTACCACGGCACACGCGCAGAGGTGGGCAACGCCCAAGCTCTGGAGCTCATGAAGAGTGCGGCCTTAC
>DAISKH010000075.1:10837-14417 GCA_036821105.1 Limnohabitans sp. | reverse complement strand
AAATAATGTTTTGAGCCAACAGTCAATTGAGGCGCACAAATCAGAAATTCTTGAGTCATTGAATTCAAGAATAAAATTTACTTTCAATGCCCCCTTAGAGGTAATTTCAGACGATATCATTTTTTCCCCTCCATCCCCAGGTGATCAAATACCGCCACAACTTGAATGGCTTAGGCAAATAAAGCTTAAAGGGCCACTGCCATCAAAACAAATTGATATTGAGCTCAACACGAAGGCGTTGGGACAGAAGTATATTTTTCAGTTGAAGATGGGTACCGACCAAGAAATAGCGGTAATCACAGACGAAGAACCAAAGCATCAATTTTTTAAAGACCAGTGGGGCACTCTGCATTCTTTTTTTCTTGAAGGTCTCTCTCACATCCTGAGTGGCTTTGATCACTTGGTGTTTTTATTGGTTCTATTGATCCCAAGAATCAATATCAAACGCTGGCTGTTGGTTCTCAGTTCATTCACTGTGGCACATGGATTGACCTACGCACTCGCAAGACAAGGATTTCTTAGTGTAGCCCCAACCTTGGTTGAGTCAATCATTGCTCTCACCATCGTGATCACTTCAATGATTGAAATCCAACATATAAAACCAAAACTTTGGCAAGAATGCCTGATGGTCTTTGCCTTTGGCCTCTTTCATGGACTGGGTTTTGCAAGTGCCATGTCAACCATGACCAATGAGAGCAGATTCCCGTTGATTTCAATATTTGGGTTCAATTTGGGCATCGAGTTTGGTCAACTCATCACGGCATTGTCAGTTTTTCTCATTCTGTCAGCTCTCAAGTACGTCCCCTTTATTTACAACCACACGCCCCGAGTTATTTCGATTTGTTCAGGCTTAATTGGGAGTTATTGGTTGATTGAAAGATTATTTTTCTGACCTTATGCGCGACAATTAAAATCCAATGCCAATACCAGGGAGACAACACATGTACCTAGGAAAACACAAACCATTCTCATTCAAAGTTTTGTTATTTCTTATTTTTTCGACCTTGATATTGAGTACCCCAAAGACTGAAGCCGCTCAATACCAACACTTTGGGTGGGAGGAGATCAAGCCGGGGGTGTGGTTTGGAAAAGTTTTACCCAATTTCTTTCAAGGCGGGAACGTCTCCATTGTGGCTCTTCCTTCAGGCGGCTCCATGGTGGTGGACACCGGGAACTCAGAAGTTTTTGGTCAAGAAATATTAACCAAGGTCAAATCGTTGGGGTTAGCGCCTGTTCGCTATGTGGTGAACACCCATTTGCACCAAGATCATCTTGGGGGGAATATGGCTTTCAAGCTTGACAACCCCAACGTTGAAATCTTGGCCCATGCCAACACTTGTCGAGATGCACCCACCAAAACCATCTCTCGCATGCACGATAGATTACCGGGTATCGAGCGCGGGCTAATTGATTTGCGTGCTCAATTGTCTGCATTAGCTAAAGATAGCATCAATGCAACCGCACTGGAGCATAGAATTCAAGGCACCGAGTTGTATCTTCTAGATGCTCACCATTTCAATTGGGCCATGCCCAATGTTTGTCTCGACATGAAACCGGGTGAGATCAAAGTCATTCAAGACCAAGGTCGCCGCATTGAGATTCGCTATTTTGGTCGAGGTCACACTGCTGGTGACTTGACTGTTTATCTACCCCAAGAAAAGCTCATCGCTATAGGGGACTTGTGGGGGTTCGGCTCTGGTTTCATTGCCTCCGATGCGGGTCTTGATGGTCGGGAAGGGTCTGTGCTTGAGACACCTCTTACTCTCAAATCTATCAGCCAACTGGATTTTGATGTTGCCTTGACAGGACACGCCGGAGCACTGATCGGTAAATCGAGTTTGCAACGGGCCATCGCATTGGGTGAGCAAACTATTGCCAAAGTTGCTGAGGCCAACGAGCGCGGAGTCACGATCGGAGCACTGCTTCAGTCCATGCCCCCTCCCGAGAAAGCGCCTGCATTTGTCGTGGACGGTTGGACCAGTGTGGTCGTGAGAGCCTTTGAAGAAATAGAGCTTCGTCGGATGTGGGGACTACCCCTTCCCAATGGCAGTGCTAGCCCCTAAGATCAATTATTCGTGGGCATCTGTCTCAACTTCTCAAGTGTCTCATTCACTTGAGTCCACTCTGGCTTACCTGGGGCATAACGGGCTCTGATGTAATGAACAAGATCCACCACTTGTGAATCAGTCAGGCTGTCTTTGAAAGCAGGCATAAAGCCCATTTGAGCGTTCGCCGGAGTCGGGCAGCCCTTCAATATGATTTGAATCAAGTTATTGGGTGATTCGCCGTGAACATTGGTGTTCAGAGACAAAGGCGCATTAGTACCCAATAAATTGGGGCCACCGCCCTCGTGGTGACAAGCTGAGCAACTCCCCTCAAATTGTCGTTGTCCGACATCAAGCCCCCTTGCCTTGACCTCCAAGGCTTTGGATTGCTCTAATCGCACAGTTGCCATGGTGCTGAGTTCATCGTCTGTTTGAGCTCTTGGGTTCATTGAATTGGCCAAGTAAATGGACATGGCCCATAAATCTTCATCAGGAACGCTTGACCAATCTTTGATGATCTGAGCCATAGGTCCTGAGGCAACACCATGGAACTGTGTGTGGCCCGTTCTGAGGTAGCGAAATAACTCCTCTGCGGTCCAGGGAAGAGGAGCAGTGTTCTTCGCCGTCAATGCAGGGGCAAACCAGTCGTTAACCATCGCTCCAGACAGATAGTGAGAGTCCCGCTTCTCATTGCCCATCATCCCCCTCTCGGTGTGACAAGCACTGCAATGACCCACACTGCCCACCAAGTACTCACCTCTCTTAAAGAGATCATCGGGCTGTTGAGCTCTTTCAACTGCTTTAAGTGATTGAGTTGCTTGCTTGTCTAGTGTTGTGGGTTCTAAAAGGGGGGATGGATTGTTCAAAAACAAGGTGTTCCAAAATCTCATCAATCCTCGCGTGTTAAATGGCCAAGAGAGCGTATTTTGGTAGGGTTGGGTGGCCACGGGCGTTTGCGACATACTCCAGGCATACAAGGACATCATGTCCTCATCGGCCAAGTCTTTGAAGGAGGTATACGGAAAAGCCGGGTACAAATGATGGCCATCGGCGGACACACCCTCACGCATAGCTCTCTCAAAGGCTTTATAGCTCCACCGACCAAGGCCCGAGTTTTCATCGGGCGTGATGTTCGTGCTGAACACCACGCCAAAAGGAGTTTGGATTGGCTTACCACCAGCATTCAAAGCTCCATTCTCAGCCGTGTGACAACCCGAACAATTTCCAAGGGCTGCAAGCTGCGCGCCACGCTCTATCATTTTGGGTCCATACATAGAGAGTTGGGGGCTCACACGTTGTTGCCAGTTCGGGTTCATGGTTAGGCCATACAACCCCCAAGCCAGTAAACACATCACAACCGATGAAGCGAGAGCCAAGCCTTGTCGTGTTAGCTTGAGAAGCTGGGAGCCAATGAAAGACCAATTCCTATCTTGAGACAAGGAAGGATATTGAGCGTCGTGAGGGTCTATGTTTTTATTTTGATTTTGAGCCAGCTGATTGGGTTGATCTTGCCAGTCATTTACTCCAAGATTTGC
>DAISKH010000075.1:0-10737 GCA_036821105.1 Limnohabitans sp. | reverse complement strand
CTCCAAGATTTGCCCCATGATTTGCTCCTTCACTTGGAATAGCTCGATGGGCTGAATTCAATGCCGCCAGCACCTTTTCAGGCGTGAAAGGGGGGTTTCTCAAACGTATACCCGTCGCGTCAAAAATTGCATTGGCAATTGCAGCCGTTCCCGGCACGGAGGATGACTCCCCCGCCCCCAAGGGAGCCTCATTTTGTCGGGGCATGTGTACGATCTCAATCACGGGCACTTGCCGGAAGTTCAAAATCGGGTAACTCCCCCACTCCAGACTCTGAACAGCACCTGTGCGGGGATGAGTTTGCACCTCCTCCATCAAAGCCCTAGATGTCGTTTGCAGCACATTGCCATTCACTTGGTGCTCTACCCCTTTGGGATTGATCAGCATACCAGCATCATGGCCCACCACGACTTTACTCACATGGACTTCACCAGTCACCTGATTGACCTCCACGTCGGCCACCCAAGCCGAGTAAGCGGCACCGAAGCCTGGCCACTTGCTGTGCACATACCGAGCATAGGCCACACCTTGACCCTTGAGCCAATCGGGGTCTTTGGGATCAGCCCCTTGCTCTTGAGGGCTCGAATGTGGACGCCATTGGGCTTTGTGGGCCGTGTCCCTTAACAATGCTTGGGCTCTTGGGTCTTCTAGCCAAGCCAATCGAAATTCCAGTGGGTCCACGTGGGCTTGATGGGCCAACTCATCAATGAATGATTCATGTGCAAATGAGTTGGGCAGGGCCGATACGCCCCTGAGCCAAGATGCCCTCAGGATTGGGGCCATGTCTTGGACCCTCACCCGCAAATTGGGATATTGATAGGGAGGTTTGGCGGTTCGGTCTCCCATCTCGTAGACCTTGGCCACTGGCTCGATGAGGCCAGTGAGGAGAAGCGCCAATGTGGGCGCTCCATTGGAGGGGTAAGAGCTCAAGAAATCGTAGGCAACAGGGTTTCCTGCCGAATCTAGACCACCCTTCACTTGCATGACCTGAGCAGCACCTTTGGGCTCCCAGGCATGCTCTTGCTCGCGACTGAGTTGGACCCGAACTGGGGCGTTCACTGCCTTGGACAAAATGGCTGCATCGGCAGCAACATCGTCAGCACAATTTCTGCCGTAGCAACCTGCAGCCTCCATTCGAATAACCTCAACACCGACATCGGGTGCATTGGCAATCAGCGCCAGATCTGCACGCAGCACATGAGGGTTTTGTGTTCCAGCCCAAACACGCAAACGAATTCCCGTGGCTTGGTATTCCTCATCTGTACACCACTGAGCCAATGCACACGAGGGCCCAATGGAGGCATGCATTTGATAGGGCCAGACATAGGTTTCATCAAGCTTGACCGAGGCGGTGTCCCATGCCTGTTGTGCATTGCCCTCATTCAAAAGCTCACGCTCAACACTGGGGTGCTTGGAAAGCGCCGCTTGTGTATCCTTAAGAGAACCCACTCCAGGCCAATCACGCCAATGCACCACCAAGTCCCTCATGGCTTGCTCGGCATGCTCCTCTCTCAAACACACCACACCAATGAAGTCGCCTTGAACCACCACCCCTACGAGACCAGGAATATGGGCGAGCGACTCACGCTCAATTCCAATCAAACTCTTACCCACAAAATCGCCACTGTCCACACCCGAGTAGGGCGGACGGATCACACGACCGTGGAGCATGCCCTCCACTCTCATGTCGTGCACAAAAATCAAATCGCCTTGGGCCTTGGCAGGTATATCAACACGTTCAGCACTTTGACCCACCAATCGGTATTGATGCGAAGGCTTTGTAGAAACACTCAAATCCAGTTCAAGGCAAATGTTTTGCACTTGGATCAAATCGTTCCAGCTCAAAACACCTTTGGTGGGATTGTCAAGCGTGGCATGACCGCCGACAAGTGCACTATCTGGAACATGAAAACCCCGATTGTCGTAGGACACTTGTGAAGCGGAAACACCAAAACGCTTCGCACTTTGAGCTAAACCCCAGACAAACAACTGAGCCGCCGCACAGCGTAGAGGTTGAGCGTGAGTTTGAATTGAATTGCTGGCAATCGTGGCCCCTTGATTGGGTGCAGTTGCAGTGGAACCCATCTCCAAGTGAACGTCAGAGAGATCCATGCACAACTCTTCAGCCACAATTTGACCCAACGCTGTTCTAAGCCCAGTACCCAAATCCACATGACCATGCAAGGCCGTGACGCTTGCATCTGACCACAATGCCACCAAGACCTCCAAGCCCTCCGAAGGGCTTGAGGCTATGAAGGGGGGCTGCCCAGTGATCCCTTGAGGTCCAGCCACAGGATGACGTGCCACCCAAATCACGCCCTTCATGCTGGGGAGATCTTGACGCTTAAAAGGAATCTGTGCTCTAGTCATTGCACTCCAGGCACATTGGCTTGTTCAGATCCATCAATTGCTGAATCATGTCCTTTGAGCAATGGATTCAAAGGCTCGTGAGGCTTCAATGTGCTCAAACTATTTTTAAGCGGTACTTGGCTGTATGAAACGGCCAGGTCCACAGCCTTTAGTATTTCAACGTGCGCTCCACAACGGCACAAGTTAGCGGACAAGGCCTCTATCACCTCTTGACGGCTGGGTTGGGGATTGCGCAAAAGTAAGGCAACGGTCATCATGATCATGCCATTCAAACAATAGCCGCATTGTGCGGCTTGTGCGTCGATAAAAGCACGCTGAACAGGATGAAGGGGGGGCAAACTCTCATTGGGACTAATTTGTAAGCATTGCCCCTCCAGGCTCAGTGCAGGCAACCCTTCCAACGTTGTGATCTCTCTACCAATAACACCCAGCACCGGGATGACACAACTCCTAGCCGGCTTCTTGTCGATCAATACAGTGCAAGAACCACACTCCCCTAAGCCACAACCATATTTGGGTCCATTGAGCTCAACATCATTTCTAAGGACATGAAGCAAGGTGGCCTGGGGCGTGAGATCCAAAGTATGCTCGCGCCCATTGACCCTCAATTGAACGCGCTTTGAATGAATCACTGGAGAAGAGTTCAGGTGACTAAACGGAGAAAACCTCAAGCAAAATCAGTTGACTGTATGCGTTGAACACCTTTGCTGGTCATGTCTTTCCAAGCTTTTTCCAAGGACCCATTCAAATCAATTCCCCGACAAGCGTCCTCAACAACATAGGTCTTAAATCCTGCCGCTCTCGCATCCATGGCAGTCCAGGCCACACAAAAATCAGTGGCCAAGCCGGTAACGTAAACAGTTTTAATGCCGCGTTGCTTCAAATATCCTGAGAGCCCAGTGGAGGTCTTGGCATCGGCTTCCATGAAAGCTGAGTAAGAATCCATGTCTTTATGAAAGCCCTTTCTAATGATCAGTTGGGCACTGGGCAGCTTCAAGTCTTTATTCAATGCGGCATCCTCTGTGCCTTGAACGCAGTGATCAGGCCACAACACTTGAGTGCCGTATGACAGTTTTGTCGTCTCAAAAGGTTTTTTTCCCGCATAACTCGACGCAAACGATGCGTGTCCCGCAGTGTGCCAATCTTGTGTCACCACAATGTTGGTGAACGATGTTGCGAGTTTATTGATGACGGGGACCACCTCAGCACCTTTGGCAACGGGCAAAGTGCCACCTTCAGTGAAGCAATTTTGAACATCCACCACAATCAATACAGAGTGCTCATCGGGCTGAATTTTGCCAGCAGCGAAGAGTGGGTTAGACATCAAGCCCAAGGAGGCCACGGCACCTGCAGTGGATGTCACACCAACAGCATTGAGAAATACACGTCTAGAAATAGTCATAGAAATAATCCTAAAAAATTTAAAAAACCTCACGCCCTTTGTTTCCTGCAACGATTCAAGTTTCAAATCGTTATCGTTTTCTAACTGCCCAACTTCAAACTTCCAACATCTACTGTTCACTCACCAAACTTTTAAGTTCTCATTCTCGCCACCTTCAGGCTTGAAACTTTGACCAAGCCTTACGACGCAAGCATGCATTAAGAACTTTTCCTAAGTACTTCTCTTACACACTCAAATAAGACTTGAGCGCATGCTCATCCTGGGCCAACTCTTGCATGGGGGCGTGGTGTTTGACTTGCCCCTTCTCAAGCACATAAGCATAGTCCGAGACCCATTGTGCGAAATGGAAATTTTGCTCACTCAATAAGATGCTAACGCCTTGACTCTTGAGAGTCAAGATCATCTCGCCCATCTGTTCAACGATCAATGGCGCAACGCCTTCTGAAGGCTCATCAAGTAAAAGTACCAAGGGGTTGCCCATGAGACTGCGGGCGACAGTCAACATTTGCTGCTCTCCTCCGCTCATTTGTGAGCCCAAGCGATGAGGCATCTGTGCCAAATTGGGGAACAAGGCTCCAAGGCTCTCGAAGTCCCAAAACGGCACATCTGTGCCGTCTGGAAATGTTCTCTTGTCTTGGCGAGCCACGCTCAAGTTCTCCAAAACCGTGAGTTCGCTAAAGATGCGACGATCCTCAGGCACGAAACCGAGCCCTCGCCTTGCTGCCTCATACGGCTCAGACTTGCTTTGGTCTTTTCCCAAGAAAAAAACCTGTCCAGTTTTTTGAGTCATCAAGCCCATCAAAGCTTTTAAGGTCGTCGATTTGCCTGCCCCGTTGCGTCCCATGAGTGCCACCACCTGTCCTTGACGCACCTTTAAATTCACATCGAAAAGAATCTGTGCTGCACCGTACCAAGCACACAGATCCTTGCACTCAAGCAAAATATCTGCGGTGCTCTCTTGGAGATGCTTTGGAGGAGTGACACTCATGCGTTAAGTTCCATGAAACTGAAATGTTTTACCGCCACCAAAGTAGACTTCTTGCACCAAGGTGTTATCTCTCACCTCTTGAGGTGAACCCTGAGCGATCAACTCACCACGCGCCAAGACCAAGACACGGTCTGCATATCCAAAAACAATATCCATACTGTGCTCGGTGAATAAGACCGCCAGACCGCTACCGATTTTTTGTCTACTCTTGACCAATTCGCGAGTCAATGCCATCAAATTGTTGCGCTCTTTGGGCGCCATGCCAGCTGTGGGCTCGTCCATCAATAGCAAAATCGGCTCGTTGGCCAAGGCTATGGCCAACTCCAAGCGCTTAACATCCCCATAGGCTAGTGAGGCACACGCCTTGTCTGCGTCCTTATCTAGACCCACCATTCGCAAGAACTCGATCGCATCGTCTCTTTTGAAATGAGTCGCCCGTTGCCAAAAGGTATAGAGTTGGTGATGGGCTGACAAAAGAGCCATTTGCACATTCTCAGCCAATGTCATGGATGAAAAAGTCTGTGCAATTTGAAAGGTTCGACTCACCCCTTTTTGCCACGTTTGGCGAGGAGACAGTCCAATCAGTGACTCTCCATTGAATTCAATACTCCCTTGATCGGGTCGAATTTGACCATTGAGCATATTAAAGGTGGTCGATTTGCCTGCTCCATTGGGTCCAATCAAAGCCAGCATTTCACCCGAGTTGAGTTCGAATGCAATATCTTTCACCGCTTGGTTACCACCAAAGCTTTTTTGAAGATTGTTGACGACCAAAAGACTCATCCCGTCGTCTCCAAGCCTGTGGGCTTACGCCACTTGTGCCAAGTCGCATCCAAAAAACCGACCAATCCACTGGGAAACGCGAGCACCAAAAAGAGGATTGTTCCTCCAAGACAGGCTCGCCAATATTGTGTTTCACGCACAATGATGTCTTGCATCCAGGTAAAACTGACCGCACCCACGATGGGGCCAGAAATTGTTTGAAGTCCACCCAAGAGGACCATCACCAAGGCATCAACCGATTTAGAAATACCCAAACTATCGGGTGAAATGCTGCCCTTTGAAAATGCGAACAACGCACCGGCAAGACCAGCGAATGCTCCGGAGATGATAAAAGCAGTCCACTGTAGGCCCTTCACATTGAGCCCAATTGCCTGGGCCCGAATACTAGAGTCACGTGCACTTCTTAAAGCGTAACCCAAAGGCGAGAACAAAATCCGGCGCAAGACCAACAGTGACAAACTCACCAACACCAACGTGAGGTAGTAATAATTTTCTTTTTCCTTGAAAACCAAACTCGGCCACACGCCCGTGAGCCCATTGCTCCCACCCGTAAAGCCATCCCACTGGTAACAAATGGACCACAAAATTTGACTGAACGCCAACGTCAGCATGGCCAAATACACACCACATAAGCGAACACAAAACCAACCGATCACCATGGCAAAAAATGCCGTAATAAAGGGCACGAACAAAAGCGTAAGACCCATGGGCAATTGAGCCTTGAGACACAAAAGCGCCGCAGTGTATGCACCTAAACCAAAAAATGCAGCATGACCAAAGGAATGCATTCCCGATGGGCCCATTAAAAAATGCAAACTGCAAGCAAACAAGGTGGCCGTCAATAAGTCAATGGCCAACACGGTCGTATAGGCTGAACTTTGGGTAAGACTGGGTAATAAAAACAAGAGGCCCACCAAGACAATCCAAGCCCAATTGGAATAGGAGCCACCCAAGACGTGGGGCTTTTCTAAATGAGCGTTACCTCTGATTTGTGACTGCTCTTTGCCCATCAGACCCCAGGGCCTAAAAACCAACACCACTGCCATCACCAAGAATTCCGCCACCAGTGTGAGTTTAGAAAATGCAAATGTCACTGAGCCCAACTCCACCGTACCAATCGCAATGCACAAGGCCTTAATCTCTGCAATCAACAAAGCAGCCACATAGGCTCCGGGTATGGAACCCAAGCCCCCGACCACCACGACCACGAAAGCTTCACCAATTGAGACCATGTCCAAGTTGAGGTTGGCGGGCTCTCTGGGCAATTGCAACGCACCAGCCCATCCCGCCAAAGCACAACCCAACGCAAACACAGCCGTGAACAACCAACGCTGTTGGATTCCCAAAGCACCCACCATCTCACGGTCTTGGCTGGCTGCTCGAATGAGTACACCAAAACGCGTTCTTTTTAGGATGAACCAAAGGACACCCAGTAGCACCGGACCCACGCCACTCAAAAACAAATCGTAGCTTGGTACCTTGCGACCCAAGATTTGAATCGCACCTGTGAGCCCAGGCGCTCTTGGCCCCATCAAGTCCTCTGCACCCCAAAGCCAAAGCGCGGCATCCTTGAAGATCAATACAAGCGCAAAGGTCCCAAGGAGCTGAAAAATCTCAGGCGATTTGTACATAGGCCTCAAGAAGATGATCTCAATCACTCCGCCAAAGACTCCCACCAAAACACCCGTCATCACAACCAAGGGCCAATAACTTCCTGCCAAACCCCATTTCCTGCCCAACCCATCGGTCAAGGCATACGCCACATAAACACCGAGCATAAAAAATGAACCATGGGCGAAGTTGACGATCCTTGACACCCCAAAGATGAGGGACAAACCCGCAGCGACCAAAAATAAGGAGGACGCTTGGGCCAGTCCATTCAAAAATTGGACAACGAAGGAGGACAGTTCCATGGTCAGTTCAAAATGCGGCTAGAGAGCTCTCAGGGAAAATTGGTTCTCAATCAGGCGCACGGAGTGTTTTCAGCTCAGCTGCAGTGGGCTGGAAACTCGCACCGTCCATGTATTTGTAATCCACCATCACGCCTTTACCGTTGTCATTTTTGATCTTGCCCACATAAGCACCCATGGTGGACTGGTGATCATCGGACCTGAAGGTGACTTTGCCAAATGGGGTCTCAAAGTTCAACCCTTTAAAGGAGGTGATCAATCGTTCCGTGTCTGTGCTCTTGGCTTTTTTGACGCCTTCAGCAATGGCTTTGATCATGGTGTAGCCTACGATCGAGCCCAAACGGGGATAGTCACCAAATCTCTTTTGATAAGCATTCAAAAACGCTTTATGCTCAGGCGTATCAATACTGTTCCATGGGTAGCCTGTGACCACCCAACCATTGGGAGTTTCATCTTTTAATGCATCCAAGTACTCGGGCTCTCCTGTCAAAAGGCTCACCACAAAGCGGCCATCAAAAAGTCCACGTGTATTGCCTTCTCGCACGAATTTGGTCAAGTCAGCACCAAAAAGGACATTGAAGATGGCATCGGGTTTAGAGTCGGCCAAGGCTTGGGTCACGGCACCGGCTTCAATCTTACCGAGCGCAGGGGCTTGCTCGCCCACAAACTCCACATCGGGCTGAGCGGCCTTTAAGAGAGCCTTGAAGGTGGCGGCGGCAGATTGACCGTACTCATAATTGGGGTAGACCACGGCCCAACGTTTTTTCTTCATCTTCACCGCCTCGGGTACAAGCATGGCAGCTTGCATATAAGTGGAGGCGCGCAACCTGAATGTGTAACGATTTCCGCCTTGCCAGACCATTTTGTCGGTCAAGGGCTCTCCGGCCATGAAAAAAGTCTTCTTTTGTTTGGCAAAGTCGGCCAAGGCCAAACCAATATTTGACAAAAAGGATCCAGCCAACACATCGACCTTCTCTCTTGAGAGCAACTCCTCGGCTGCACGTACCGCATCCCCTGGATTGGCGTTGTCATCGCGCGTGAAAAGCTCAAGCATCTTGCCATTCACCCCGCCCGAAGCATTGACCTCCTCAACGGCGAGGTCCATGCCTTTTTTGTAGGGATCTAAAAAAGCTGGTTGTGCCTTGTAGCTGTTGATCTCACCAATTTTGATTGTGTTTTGAGCCCAGGTGGGAAGGACACCCAGCGCCAAGGTGAGCGCCATGAGGTGTTTGATAAGCGGATGATGCAATTTCATTGATTGTTCTCCAAAGTTAAAGAAACACATTGACTAAATTAATTTAAACCGACCGACAACTTCTTTAGCGGTACTCAAGCCTCGCGCACGTTACCATCATTTCAAGCACCCTCACCCATAGGATAAGCCCTCAGCGAAGGCCATCTTTGCCTACTATTTCACTCACCTGTAAGCCACCAATCCTCGGATGGGGTCGACCGCTGTCGGTGACGACAACACAAACCACGATTTCATGGGCTCTTGGGGCATCGCTCACTCTGGCCTCAAGTGCATCGAAATGACTTCTGACAAATGCAGCATCCTTGTGCCCTAAGGGCACATCGATGGCTGTGCCTAGGGTCCCCATTTTTTTTGCAGAGGGCACCAAAGCGGCACCCTTAGAGACGGCTTGCCTCAAGGGGGCGCCCAATTTGGGGTGCAATAGGGCTGCCGCATGCTCCAATTCGCCAAGCTCTCCGACAATGGCAGCTTTGCCGTAACTGTGGGCCTCCTCGGGCTTTATGCCAAGGGCATTCACACAGCGCTGCCCTAATAAACCACCGAGCTCTTCACCGATCTCAATCAACTCATCCAAGCTCTCGCTGTAGGTGCCTGCATAGGGGTTTTGGATCACCGCCATGGCCAAGGCCCTCTTGGTGGGAGGCTGCACTTCAACGCCACCCTCGCGGTGCGTTTCATCGACTTGAACAACAATTTTTCTAATCACTGCTTTCATTCACCTTGTCTCCAGCGTTGGTTGTTTCAATATCTGTTGGTCTTCAAGCGAAGGGAGGTGGTGCTCATGGCGTCTCGCATCACGTCACCATTTCTCTTAAAGTGTTCATATCACGCATTTGACCTTCCTCACGTGAGTGGATTTGGGTCTTAAACTCGGCTGTTGGGCCTTGCAAGGTGGGCTGAGTTGAAAATTGCGTGGAGGGCCCCTCATTGTGGCTGATCGTTCGAATTTGAGAGCCCAGACACAACACGGCGTATTCCACACCACTCTGCTCGGGGAGATTCATGGCCTCTTCAACGCCTAACTGCAAAGCCTGAGCAACCTCCTCATCGCAGAGCTCAGGAACCGACACCGTCACCATTCTTTCACCCAAGTCGCTGTCGTCCTTGACGTCACAAGCTCTCTTACGAAGGATGCCCGGGTGGTCGAGGTTCACGGCATTGCCGATAATGCTGGCAGCTGCATCGGCTTGGGCCGCCGTGCGAGCAAGGACCGTGACACTGTCTGCAATTCCCATGGAAAAACTTCGACCACGCCACCCCGAAGTTGCGACCCCACGAATAGTCAGACCACCATGAATTTGAAACTGACCATCAAGCCCCAAACCTGAGGCCAAATTGATGTCTTTGGCGCTTTGATTGGACAAATCATTGGGGACAAGTGCGTGAGCCTTCGCTAAGAATCGATCGGGGTTAGCCACCAGACCAATATTCACCACTGATTGAGGTTGCAATAACAAAGCGATATCACCCCCATTGTTGACCCAGGCCGTGGAAATAGACTCATGCTCATAATTCTTAAGCATCTCTTGTGCCACAGCACCAGCGACACACACCATTGGAGTGATGAAGCCATTGGGACCTGAGTGGGCCAATACCGCGGCGCATTGCCACATGTTTTGGGCCACCACGCCCTGACAAGGGTTGCTCGCGACAAGGTGATCAATGGACTCGATGCGACCGATGGGATGAATGGGATCAATGGGGCACTTCAAAAGGCTCAATTCACCGACCAACTCTTTAAGAATGGTTTGAAACCTCACCCAAGCCTTCTCGTGTGCAGCAGCCACTATGCTGGCTTGCCCCGAGGCATGAAGAATCAAATCGATCGGGCCATGTTGGAAATGCCATCGACCTTCTCCTAAAAATGATCGAGTAGCACTCATGCTTTCGTTCTGGGCGGTTTGACATCCAGGGGCCAAGGCAGGCCTGCTGGCAAATTCTGAATTTGCACTGATTTGGGTGCACCATCGTTGTGCCAGGCACCTTTTTGGAAAGAATTTTCAAGGGTTCTGACAAACCGCATGTGCCCAC
>DAISKH010000074.1:0-14427 GCA_036821105.1 Limnohabitans sp. | reverse complement strand
ATCGATGGATCAATTCTTCATGACCCAGGCCTTGGGCAATTGAGTTCTTGATAGAGGTCATGGCGAGCAGTCCCCAAACAATGGTGGTTAATGATTAAAACTGGTCCAGACTTGATCAATTGCAATCGCCAGGTCTAGATCTCTTAGGGTCAGCGAACGCGTCTCATGAGTGCTCAAGACCACCTCCACTTTGGAATATTCGTTGCTCCAATGGGGATGGTGATCTTGTTGCTTGGCCAATTTGGCAACACGCGTCATGAACTCAAAGGCTTGGTCAAAATCCTTGAATAAAAAAACTCGGCGCATGGACAAACCCCGCTCATCCACTTGCCACTCCGGGGTTGATTGACCCAGGGCTTGGAGCTGATCGTGGTTCAATGGCATGGGTTTTGTCACTCAATCTTCCAATCGGACTTGGCCATGTTGAGAGAGCACTTGACTGCTCAAAGGTTCTCTCCGACATCGCCTTGACACTACTCGGCCTCAATCCCCCTCAGCTTAATCACACGACCCCAGCGTGGATAATCTTTGGCCACAATTTGTGCCAACTCGTCTGGGGTGGAACTCTCCGCATCAAGCCCAGCTTTACTGAGCAAGTCCCGGATCTCAGGCATTTTCAAGACAGCGGCAGTCTCTCTCGAGAGTTTGTCCACCATCTCCTTGGGGGTTTTGGCGGGATAAAACAATGCGTACCAAAGGTCCACATCAATCCCTTTGTAGCCCAATTCACCAAAAGTTGCCACTGTGGGGGCAACCGGGTGACGCTTTGGGCTACCAACGGCCAAGGGAATCAATTTGCCGGAGGCGACAAAGGCTTGGGCGACATGCACGGGTAAAAAGCCCACCATCAACTCACCCGAGAGCAAATCGTTTGTGTATCCTGCTGTGCCCTTGTAGGGAACATGCAAGAGGTCAATTTTGGTCTCCAACTTAAAGAGCTCCATGGCCATATGGTGGGGGGTACCCACCCCTGGAGAGCCAAAATTGATGGCACCAGGTTTTGCTTGGGCCATATGGATCAAATCCTGCACCGATTTGATCCCGGTTTTGGGGTTGGCCACCATCATCAACGTGCCCCAAGCGGTCATGGAGACTGGGGCAAAATCTTTGATTGGATTGAAGGGTACATTTTTATACAACTGCTGAGCAATCAGCATGGTGTTGGCGCCCATCAAAATAGTAGACCCATCAGCGGGAGCCTTCGCCACCATATCGGCACCAATATTGCCACTCGCACCGGGTGAGTTTTGCACAACGATGGCCACACCCAAACGCTCCCCAAGCTTGGGGGATATGGCACGCGCAATGGTGTCCATACCCGTGCCCGGGGTGAAGGGCACAATCATTTTTACCGCCTGAGCGGGAGCTTGGGCCTGGGCGAATGAACAAAAACCAACGAACAAACATGTCAAGCTCGCAGCCCAACAAGTTGCCAGTGTCTTTAATAATGAGTGGTAAAAATTCATCAACCTTTTTCCTTTTGAAATAACGATTCTGAGCCCAAAAGACTGGCCCAGTAATATTCGAGATATTCTATCTTTCTAACTGACGACATGACTTTTCTTGGGCTGACAGCCTTGGCACTTTAAGGGACAAAGCCTCTTTTAAATAATGCGGGTGAGATTAAAGTCATTTGATCTCTTATGCGTTCGAACAATTGATTTCAAACAATCTTCAAAGTTGTTGGCCTTATTGAACTTACCCACACAAAACCCTAGGATAAACCCTAGTCCCACAACAAAACCCAACAAAAGACCCCTTGCTTTGTAGACTGCGTGTTAAGCTTATTTCATCATTTGCTCCTTAGGCTCCATGCAATCCACAACCATTCTCGAGACACACGATCTACAAAAAGACTTCAAAGGCTTTGTTGCCGTTAATCGTGTTTCTTTGAAGGTCGAGCGTGGTCATATCCATGCCATCATTGGCCCCAATGGCGCAGGCAAAACAACTTTCTTTAATCTCCTCACCAAATTCTTGGCCCCCAGCGCAGGTCGAATTGTCTTCAATGGTCTTGACATCACGGCCGATCAACCCGCTCAAGTGGCAAGACGGGGGATCGTGAGGTCGTTCCAAATTTCTGCGATTTTCCCCAACCTCAGCGTATTAGAAAATGTGCGCGTGGCCTTGCAGCGGCGCAGTCAGCAAAGCCTACAATTTTGGAGACCAGAAAAGAGTCTTCACCATTTGCATGACCGAGTCATGGAGTTACTGACTGAGGTGGGTATCGAGTCGTATGCCAACCATAAAAGTGCAGAGCTCCCTTACGGGCTCAAACGCGCACTAGAGATTGCCACCACCTTGGCCATGGAGCCAGAGCTCATGCTTTTGGACGAACCCACCCAAGGTATGGGCTTGGAGGATGTCGAACGTGTGAGTGAGCTCATCAAGAAAGTGAGCGCTCATAAAACTATTATCATGGTGGAGCACAACATGAAAGTGGTCTCAAGCATTGCAGACCGCATCAGCGTCATGCAGCGTGGTCAAGTGATCGCAGAAGGACCCTACGCCCAAGTGTCTGCCAACCCCCAGGTGCTAGAAGCCTATATGGGACAAGAGACCACACACAGTCCCTTGGAGAGCAACTCAAATGCAAACTAAAGAGCACTCTCCCCAAGCGGTCCTGAGTGTTCGGGACTTGCAGGCCCACTATGGCGAATCGCATGTTCTGCACGGCATAGGCTTTGAGGTACTCGCTGGGGAGGTGGTCACACTCCTGGGAAGAAACGGGGCTGGCAGAACCACCACCTTGAAGGCCATCATGGGCTTGGTGCCTCAGCGCCAAGGCTCTATTCAAATCAACGGTGTAGAGGCCATTGGGCTTGAGCCTCACCACATTGCCAGGTTGGGGCTAGGGTTTTGTCCCGAGGAGCGTGGAATTTTTTCATCCTTGACATGTGAAGAAAATTTATTGCTCCCGCCCATCCTAAAACCTGGCGGGATGACCCTGCCGGCCCTTTATGAGTTATTCCCCAATCTTTTAGAGCGTAAAGACTCTCCAGGCACCAAACTCTCAGGGGGCGAGCAACAAATGCTCGCACTGGCCCGAATACTTCGCAGTGGAGCGAAATTGTTGCTGCTTGATGAGATTTCAGAAGGCCTGGCGCCCGTGATTGTTCAAAGCTTAGGGCGTCTGATCATGAAGCTCAAAGCAGCGGGTTTTACCATTGTCATGGTTGAACAAAATTTTAGATTTGCAGCGCCCTTGGCTGATCGCTTTTATGTGATGGACCGAGGGCAAATTGTGCAAACGTTTGAGCAGTCTGAGCTTGAACGAGTGAGCCCTCACCTTAAAGAGTTTTTGGGTGTATGAATATGCCGAAAAATCTTCCTTGAAGGTGAAACCGATGTGAGTGAGTTGGAGTCAAGATTACTAAGGTATATACAGGAGACAAAGATGAAGTTCAATTGTAAGAAAACATTGCTGGCCATTGCCGTGAGCATGGGGCTGGGGGCGACCTTCACTGCCAATGCAGGCAATGAGGTGGTCATCGGAGACATCGACGATATGTCTGGGCTTTATGCCGATGTGATCGGTCAAGGCGGGATTGAAGCGGTGAAGATGGCGATCAGTGATTTTGGTCCCACCGTTTTGGGTAAAAAAATTGTCTTCTTGAGCGCAGACCATCAAAATAAACCCGATGTAGGATCGTCCAAATTCAGAGAGTGGGCTGATAAGAACGAGCTCAATATGCTACTGGGTGGCTCCAACACCGGGGTGAGTCTGGCCATGGCCAAGGTTGCGGGCGAGAAAAAAGTCCCCTTCATCGCAGTCGGCGCAGCTGGCTCCTCACTGACCAATCAAGACTGCAATGCCTACATCGTTCACTACTCCTATGACACCACGTCGCTTGCCAATGGTACAGCGTCTGTGATCACCAAAGAGGGCGGTAAATCTTGGTACTTCTTGACGGCTGACTATGCCTTTGGCACGCAGCTCCAAGACGCAGCCACCAAAGTCGTGAACGCCAATGGCGGCAAGTCCTTGGGTGCAGTGCGTGTACCCTTGTCAGCGTCCGACTTCTCCTCATTCTTACTTCAAGCCCAAGGCTCCAAGGCACAGGTTTTGGGTCTGGCCAACGCAGGCAACGATTTCACCAATTCATTGAAGGCGGCCAATGAATTTGGCATCACCAAAACCATGAAGCCCGCTGCTCTCTTGGCATTCATCAGTGACATCCACAGCTTGGGACTTCAAACTGCTCAGGGCCTGTACCTCACCACCGGTTGGTATTGGGACTTGAATGCCGACACCCGAGCATTTGGCAAACGCTATTTCGAGAAGATGAGAAAAGAGCCCACCATGAACCAAGCGGCCTATTACTCGGCCACATTGGCTTACCTGAATGCGGTGAAGGCGGCCAAAACAACTGACTCAGACAAAGTTATGGAAGAGCTCCATAAACTCAAAATCAACGACATGTTTGTCAAAGGTGGCTATATCCGGGCTGATGGCGTGATGATCCATGACATGTACGTGATGCAAGTGAAATCGCCCCAAGACTCTCAGTACCCCTGGGACTATTACAAGGTGGTCAAACGCATGCCTGGCGAAGAGGCTTTTGGCCCCTTGTCTGACTCGACTTGCCCACTAGTGAAAAAGAAATAATCCCTTACCCTCAAAGTAAGTGAAGTTCAACACCGCCCCGAATGAGATATGACTGAGCTCTTTGGTTTTCCCATCCCTGTGATCTTGGGCCAACTGCTGCTCGGACTGGTCAATGGCTGTTTTTACGCCATGCTCAGTCTGGGCTTGGCCGTGATCTTTGGGCTCTTGGGGGTGGTGAACTTTGCCCATGGGGCTTTTTATATGCTGGGTGCTTATGGCACTTGGGCATTGATGAACTTCCTAGGGATTGGCTATTGGGGAGCCTTGGTCTTGTCACCCCTGTGTGTGGGACTCTTGGGAATCACTCTGGAGCGCACCATGCTCAAGCGGCTCGCCCAGGTGGACCCTCTCTATGGTTTACTCCTCACCTTTGGACTGTCCCTCATTGCCGAGGGTTTTATCCGAGAGGCTTTTGGTGCCTCGGGTCAAACCTATCCAGTGCCTGAATTACTGCAAGGCGCACTGAACGTGGGGTTCATGATTTTGCCCATTTACCGAGTTTGGGTCATTGTGGCCTCACTCATGGTGTGCATGATCACGTGGTTTGTGATTGAGAGAACACGGCTCGGGTCCACTCTACGTGCCGCCACTGAAAACCCACAACTCGTGCAAGCTTTCGGCATCAATGTGCCACTCATGGTCTCCCTGACTTATGCTGCGGGCGTAGGATTAGCGGCTTTTGCAGGTGTGTTGTCTGCCCCCATCATCCAAGTCTCACCCTTGATGGGCTCATCTCTCGTCATTGTGGTGTTTGCGGTGGTCGTCATTGGCGGAATGGGCTCCATCATGGGCGCTATCTTGAGTGGCTTGATGCTGGGTGTGATCGAAGGCTTCACCAAGGTACTGTATCCGGAGGCTTCAAATATTGTCGTCTTTGTGATCATGGCCATCGTGCTGTGCTGGCGCCCCAATGGCCTCTTTGGGAAGGGTTGAGCATGGAGCACAATCGCCAGCGTCACTTTTTATACCTCGCTTTATTGGCCCTAGGACTGATTGCGCCATGGCTTGGTGTTTACACCGTTTATTTGATGACTTTGTATTGCTTTGCTATCTTTGCCTGCGCCTTTAATTTGCTTTTAGGCTTTGGGGGCATGCTCTCCTTTGGACATGCTGCCTTCTTTGGCCTCTCTTCTTATGTGACCGGTTGGCTCGTTACCAGTCAAGGCTACTCCACACTCTCCGCCATCTTGGGCGGGGTGGTAGCGGCCAGTCTACTCGGGCTTGTGTTTGGCTTTATTGCCATTAGGCGCTCAGGAATTTACTTTGCCATGATCACGATGGCCTTGGCGCAAATCGTCTACTTTGCTTGTTTACAAGCGAGTTTCACGGGTGGAGAAAATGGCCTACAAGGCGTTCCACGAGGTCGTATCCTTGGCCTGGATTTATCGAACGACTCCGTCATGTACTACGTGGTGCTCTTGGCGTTGTGCGCTGTCTTTTTGGGAATTCAACGAGTGATCGAATCTCCTTTTGGTCAAGTGCTCAAAGCCATCCGAGAAAATGAACACCGAGCTGAATCTTTGGGCTACTTTATCAACACCCACAAATTAATCGTCTTTGTCATGTCAGCAAGCCTTGCAGGATTGGCAGGCTCTCTCAAATGCCTGGTGTTGAGCTTTGCCACACTGAGTGATGTTCTTCAGTCAACGTCGGGTGAGGTGATCTTGATGACGATGCTGGGCGGCGCAGGCACCTTACTGGGACCCGTGGTTGGGTCTGCTGTGGTGGTCACACTTCAAAACACATTGGCCGACAAAGTTGGATCTTGGGTCAA
This sequence comes from Limnohabitans sp., assembly GCA_036821105.1. Lineage (GTDB taxonomy): Bacteria > Pseudomonadota > Gammaproteobacteria > Burkholderiales > Burkholderiaceae_C > Limnohabitans. The sequence goes on along the minus strand of DAISKH010000074.1, from coordinate 8,044 downwards.
TGTGATCATTGGTGGTATTTTTGTACTCTGCGTTCTAGCCTTCAGAAAAGGAATTGTGGGTGAGGTCTTGGCCTATTTGAAGCGTCATTGAGATCCTCACGACGGCCAATTCCCCAACACCTTGACCTAAAACTGTCAAGACTCAACACTCAATACCAAACAGTCAATAGTCCCTTTAGTCTTTAATTCGTAGCATCAAAGTAGCGCTCAAGAAAACCCAAGCTTTGGCTCCCAATGTCGCCAAAGTCTGTAGTTAGTAGTCGGTAGTCGATAGTCGGTAGTCGGTCATCCTCACTCAAGGCTCACGCGTGGTGATGCCCACCTTTTGCTTCCAAGCCAGCCATTGACGGCCCAGACCATAACCCTCTCTCGCTTCAATCAATTTGGCCTCCTCTGGGTTCAAGTACTTGATGGGTCCTCCCAAGGCCAAGGCTTGTTGTTGCAAGGTTGCATTTTTTACTAAAAACACGGTTCGTCCAACAAGCCTAGGAAGTGATGGACCCACCACAGTGGCACCATGACCGCGCATAAGCGCTGCAGGTTTGTCCGCCAATGTTTTGGCCAGCGAGTGGCCGTGTTGAGCGTTTCTAATGAGCATGTCAGTCATACCAAAGTCATCTTGAATGTCAAACACGGGGATGCCTTGTGCGACAAACGCTGCACGGTGATAAAGTGGTCTCATGGGCACTTGGGTCACCGTAAAAGGAATGAGCGGAGGAGCATGGGTATGGACCACTGCATTCACATCTGGGCGCGCTTTGTAGATCTCACCATGGATAAAGCGCTCGGTGTAGAGGTCTTGTCCCTTCCCATCAATGGGGACATTGTCCAGCGTGAATTCCAAAATATCTTTGGCAGTAACCAATTCGGCTGCCAAGTTACGCGCCAAAAAATAATGCGTTGGATCCTTTGGATTGCGAACACTCACATGTCCCCAACCATCCAAAATACCCTCAGAGGCCAGAATTTTGTTGGCGGCAACCAACTCATCGACGATATTGGGATCGACAACTTTGGTCTGTGCATAAAGACCCACGTGGGTCAAAAAACAAAGGAAAAAAGAGAAAAGGGTTTTACTCAAAAGGCTCGATTGCGTGAAGGCTTGTTTCATGGAAAGATACTTTCATCATTGAGATCTTTCGATTAGAAATTACGTCTCCAAAAAGTCAATTCCCTTTATCCCTGAATGAAGTTACATCGATCCAGAAAACAATCAAAACAAGGGGCTCATCCAATTCAAATTTGTGACAGCACTCATACCCCCAAGCTAGGACTAACCCTCTAGTCATCTCAAACCCAATCCACCCATAATCCTAGGGTTTAGCCTGATGCATTTTCCACTGATCGGAAATCACCTGAGGCAACCCAATTTACTTCAAAATTGTTCAGTTTTCTACTTCTCTTGTCCTCTTCACTCACAAACCCAAATGAAACTTAAATTTACTCCCTTCCTGCGATTTGGCCTTGTGGCAATCTTGGCTATGGCTAGCCTGTCCTTATTTGCTCAAAACTACCCCAACAAAACCATTCGAATCGTGGAGCCCGCCGGGCCAGGTAGCGCAGTCGATACCGCTGTGCGCGACATTTTGCCAACCCTCAATGATGGCTTTGGCCAACAAGTCTATATTGACAATAAGCCCGGTGGCAACAGCCTCATTGGCGCAAGAGAGGTCGTACGTGCACCCGCTGATGGATACACGATTTTTCATGGCAACATCAATAATGCCTTGAATGACTTGTCAAGCAATGTGAACAACAACTGTTGTCGCCTGGGTGACACCTTGATCCCCGTCACACGACTGTTCTCGACCCCCTTGGTGTTGGTGGTCAACCCCAATGTCAAGGCTAGAACTTTGAAAGAATTTTTGGCCTTGGCCAAGTCACAACCCGACACCCTGACCTACGCCTCGGGTGGTGGGGGTTCGATCACGCAGCTCCTGGGCGAATTGGTCAAGGTCAAAGCAGGTGTCTCGATCCAAGAAGTACCTTACAAAGCCATTGGCGCAGAACTCCCCGATGTGATGGCAGGTCACGTGAATGCGGCCTATCTAGCACCGGTGGTGGTTGCTCAGTTGATCAAATCGGGTAAATTGATTGCATTGGGTATTGCGTCTCCAAAACGTTTGGCCATTTTGTCTGATGTCCCTACCTTCGCCGAAGCAGGATTACCCAATGTCGAAGCGGCAGGCTGGAATGGCATCTTTTTACCCGCGGGCACGCCAGCGCCTGTGGTGAACCGAGTCTTCACGGAATTCACCAAGGCCTTGAGCACGCCAGCCGCCAAAGCACATGGCGCTGAAATGGGCTACGAATACGGTAGCGAGAGCCCTGAGGAGTTCTCGCTTTTCATCAAATCAGAAGTCAACAAATGGGGACAAGTCGTGAAAGACGCCAAGATCAAATTGGAATAAAAGTCGCCATCAAGCCTCAATGGTTAAGTGAAAGGGGTAAGTAAAGGGGAGAACACCCAAAAAATCACCCCTTTCTCTTTGGCCCCCTTTTAACCATTTAAAAAAGAGGCGAAGACGTGAGAAAACTCTAGAGCCATGAAATGAAAAACCAATTTTCATCGCTCAACTAAAAGTAGTGGCTCAAATGTTGGCTGAAAACTTCTGTTGGCTCAGGGCTTTTGCTAATTTTTCCCAAACTCTTTTATCTCCTCTTTTCTTTCCGCCTCTACTATTCACCTCTTAACTGCCAGCGTTTTCATTGTCCATTCATCTTTCACAAACTCCATGAGCACCACTTCTCCAACTACCACTGAACACTCCAGCGCTCACTACTTCTTACAAGGTCTTGTGGAGTCGGGCATCGAGTATTTATTTTGCAACCTGGGAACGGACCACGCCACGCTCATTGAAGAGATGGCCAAATTCAAGGCGTTGGGGTACCCCATCCCTAGACTCATCACTTGCCCGCATGAAAACGTGGCCATCCACATGGCTGGAGCCTATGCAGCCTTCACCGGTAAAGGACAAGGCGTATTGGTGCACGTCGATGCTGGAACGGCCAACGCGGTCATGGGCATGCACAACTTGATGCGTTCAAGACTTCCTGTCTTACTTATGGCCGGTCGCGCGCCCTACACGGTTCGAGGCGAACTCATGGGCTCAAGAGACAACTACGTTCATTTCGTACAAGACCCTTTTGACATGGCAAGCCTCGTGCGTCCTTACACCAAGTGGGAGTACAACTTACCCTCCGGTGTGGTGAGCAAGGAGGTACTGCGAAGGGCCCACAGCGTGATGCACAGTGACCCGCCTGGCCCTGTGTTTCTGAGTCTACCCAGGGAAACTTTGGCCCAGCACTGGCAAGAGGATCAAGTTCAGTCATTCTCTGAGCACGACTATGGCAGTGTTCATTTGGGCTCATCTTCTTTGTCCCAACTCAACAAGGTTGCTCAACAACTCTTGGCCGCAGAAAACCCCATGCTCGTGACTTGTTATGCAGGCCGAACCGCTCGAGGATTCAACGCTTTGAGCGCTTTGGCTGAACTTTTGGGCATCCGAGTCTACGAAGCCAGCCCCACCCACAACAACATCTCAAGAGACCACTCTTGGTTTTGTGGGTTTGACCCCAGCGCGGCCATGGCGGATACAGATGTTGGTATGTTGGTTGACGTGGATGTGCCGTGGCTGCCCAAATACGTTCATCCCCACGTCGACACCCAGTGGATTCATGTTGACATTGACCCCATCAAGAAGGACTTCCCACTATGGGGCTTTGCCAGCCAAACTCGAATCCAGGCCAACAGTGCTGAGTGGCTGGAGGATTTACTCACCGTTGTGCGCCCGCTCATCACCACGGAGCATCAAAAAAGGATCAATGCGAGACACCAACGTGTACAGGCACTGCAAGACTCCAGAGCGCAAAAATTAAGACACGAAGTGCAACTCGCAAGTCAACCCGGCGAAGTCAACCCAGCTTTTCTCATGTCCACCTTGAATGAGATGCTAGACCCCCAGGACGTGGTGGTCAACGAGGCCATTCGACACTCCCCTACTTTACTCAATCATTTAAAGAGAAATACAGCTAAAACTCTCTTTTCCTCTGCCGGTGGTGGATTGGGCTACAGCGGTGGAATGGCTTTGGGGTTCAAGTTGGCCAATCCCAAACACCGAGTGGTTCAAATCGTCGGTGATGGAGGCTTTCATTTCAGTACACCCACCTCTGTCTATGCCGTGGCTCAGGCCGAAGGCCTGCCTATCTTGACTGTGGTTTTAGACAATGGAGGGTGGCAAGCCGTGAAGGAAGCCACCCTGAGAGTCCACCCCGATGGCTACGCAGCGAAGGCAAAAGACTTTCATGCTCGGCTGCACGGCACGCATCGACAGTTTGAGATGGTGGGAGCAGCATTTGGTGCGCACGCTGAGCGAGTCAGCGAGGCCTCAGAACTAAAGGGCGCCATCCAGCGCAGTTTGTATGCCCTCGACCAGGGCCAAGCTGTGGTCATGGTGGTGAGCATTCCCAAACTCTACGATGGCGCTTGAGTTCAATAGCCCTCTCAATTTCATCACACCCATGCTCAATTTACTCATCTTATTGACACTGCCTGAGGCCGTTCGATTACAGTACTACAACGGCCTCAAGTCCAAATTCCCAAAGCTCAACATCAATGTGGTGGATCACCACAGCAAAGTCAGTCCGTTCATTGAAGAAGCGGATGTGTTGGTGACTTTTGGCCCCATGATGGCAGAACATGTACTAGAAAAAGCCAGACACCTGAAATGGATTCAAGCCTTGGGCTCAGGTGTAGATGGCATCACCAATAGAGTCTCACTCAAAGACAATGTGATCGTCACAAATTTACATGGGATTCATGGCGCGCCAGTCTCTGAGGCCGCCCTCATGATGATGCTTGGACAAGCAAGGCACTACAAAGACATGGTGCAAAATCAATCCCAGGCTGCTTGGGTCAGAAAAGCGCCCGTGAGTCTGTTAAAGGGCAAGACTGTCACCATCTACGGAGTAGGTGTGATCTCTGCTGAGCTCGCCCCCAAATGCAAAGCACTGGGCATGCGGGTATTAGGCATTAGTGGCCAAGCTCGCCACGTTGAAGGGTTTGATGAAATACTACCTCGAAACGCATCGATGAAAGCGATTGAGGAGGCTGATTTTCTAGTGCTCTTGACCCCATACTCTGAAGAGACTCACCACCTGATCAACAAAGAAATTTTTGCACGCATGAAAAATACTTCTCAGTTGATCAATTTGGCCAGGGGTGGAGTGGTCAATGAGGAGGACTTACTTCTTGCGCTCAATAGTGGGCAGATTGCGGGAGCGGCCTTGGACGTGTTTGCACAAGAGCCCCTTCCTGCCGATCACCCCTTGTGGAGTCAACACAACGTCACCATTACACCGCATATGGGCGGTTTTTATGACGAGTATGTAAAAGAGGCACTGCCTGTCATTGAAGAGAATTTAAAACAATTCATGGCCGGCAACTACATTGACATGATCAACATCGTGAGAAAAGAAAGCCAAACATGAACCCAATTGAAGAAAGAATTAACTCCCCCATCTCCAACGCTGAGCTCGAGCGGAGGTGGCAAGCGGTTCGAAAGGCGATGAGTGAGCACAAAATTGACGTCCTTTTAATGCAGTCTAACAACGACTTCATGGGCGGCTACGTCAAGTACTTCACAGATATTCCTGCCACCAATGGCTACCCAGTGACGGTGGTGTTTCCGCTAGACGACCGTATGAGTGTGGTGGGCCAGGGTCCGTTCAATACGGTGCGTGAATTCTCTGGCGAGGACGATTTGCTTCGCCGCGGAGTGGCTCGCTTCATGAGTACGCCCAGTTACGCTGCAGCGCATTACACCGCTGGCTACGACGCTGAGCTGGCTCAAAAGGCGCTTGAGAAATACGCCCACGGCACAATTGGACTGCTTGGAACGGCGGCCATGTCATTTGCGCTGGTGGATACGCTTAAAAAAGGAAAGTTGTCGAATGCGAAATTCGTCGATGCGTCTGACATGGTGGACCAGATTAAATGCATCAAAAGCGACGAAGAAATATCATTCATGCGACGTGTCGCTCACATGCAAGACACGGCCATGCAAGCCGTTTTCGCAGGCATCAAGCCTGGCATGAGAGACATTGAAGTGGCAGCCATTGCCGAGCAAGTCGGCCACAGCTTTGGCAGTGAACAAGGTCTCTTTCTTTGTGCCTCAAGCCCTGTGGGAGTCCCCCCGGTATTTGCCAACCGACATCAACAAAACCGAGTCATACAAGAGGGGGACCAGTTCACGCTTTTGATTGAGAACAATGGAGTCGGTGGATTTTATTGTGAGTTGGGTAGAACATGCGTTCTGGGTAAAGCCTCCTCCGAGATGCTCGATGAGTATGCATTTGTCATTGAGGCCCAACGATTCACAGCGAGCTTATTGCGACCGGGGGCCTCGTGTGCAGATATCTGGCATGAGTACAACCAATTCATGCGTGAGCACGGTCGACCGGAAGAGAAACGACTTCACTGCCATGGCCAAGGCTACGACATGGTTGAGAGGCCCTTGGTTCGATTTGATGAGGACATGAAAATTGCAAAAAATATGGTTCTTGCTGCCCACCCAACTTACACCACGGCAAGGACCTACAGTTGGTCGTGCGATGACTTCTTGGTGGGTGAGCATGATGCGAGTGAGCGACTCCACGCTTTTCCGCAAAAAATCTTTGAGCTCTAAAGCCCAAACACCTTCACGCCTTCACGCCTTACCGACCATTGAGTGATCACCAGGAAAATTTCACCACTATGAAAAAGCATTCTCTCCCCTTTACATTGTTGGCTGGTTTACTGGCATTGAGTCTGAACAGCAGCACTGCATTTTCTCAATCAGCTTTTCCCAACAAAGCCATCACCTTGATTGTTCCTACTGCACCAGGTGGCCCCATTGACATGACCGCGCGCATTGTGGCCAAGGATTTATCTACTGAGCTTGGACAACCGATTGTGGTGATGAATCGACCAGGAGGTTCGCAAAAAATTGGGGTCGAATCTTTGTTGAGTTCTCCCAAAGACGGCTACACCTTTGCCGCCGTATCACCAGCCTCCATGACCATCAACCCTGTGATTGAGAAATCCGTGGGATACGATCCATTGAAGGATTTCACCTATTTGGCCAACGCCATTGAGTACCAGTCAGTGCTGGTGGTGCACCCATCCATTGCCGTTAAAAATTTGGCTGAGTTCATTGCTTACGCTAAAGCCAATCCCACCAAGTTGAGCTACGGCAGCGGTGGAAATGGCTCAAGCATGCAGTTCACCACTTCGACTTTTCTAAACCTCACCAACATCGAAGCCTTGCAAATCACTTATAAATCCAGTGGCCCAGCGATGCTAGGACTCTTAGGGGGTGAGGTGAATATGCTGATGCCAGACTTGGGAGACATTCGACAATATGTTACAAATGGCTCAGTCATCGCCTTGGCCGTCACTGGCTCGGAGAGGAACAAAAGATTACCCAACGTTCCCACTTTTCCCGAGACTGGCATTCCCGAGCTAAAAAACTGGACCTACACCGGCTGGATTGGGTTTGTTGCCAGTGCTGGTATTCCTGTTGAGGCAGCGCAAAGACTTCAAAACGCACTTCAAGTCACTTTAAAAACCGACAAAATGAAAGAGGCCTTCGATGGCATTGGCTTTAAAGTGATCGCAACAGTGCCTTCGGAGTTCAAGAAACAAATTGCCGAGGGCTTGGAGAGTAACAAAAAGGTTGTCAAAGCGATGGGGCTCAAGCCCGCATCCTGATTGGATCGACCCAAGAACACGAAGTCATCAAGGGGATGAGGGGGTTTTAAAGCTGCCTAGACTTAAAGAAGCCACTGTCATACAAGATCTCAAATAAGCGTGGGGGCGTGAGCGGAGCCTCTCTCAAAAAGAGGTCCGTACCGCTGAGCGCATTTTCAATGGCCGAGACAATGGCTGCAGCTGCAGGAATGGTTCCTCCTTCACCAGCCCCCTTCACCCCCAACGGGTTCAGGTAAGTGGGCCCAACGATTCACAGCGAGCTTATTGCGACCGGGGGCCTCGTGTGCAGATATC
>DAISKH010000073.1:6934-14487 GCA_036821105.1 Limnohabitans sp. | reverse complement strand
CCTCCAGTCAAGACCTCTTCATCGAACTTCTCTCACCCATCAACTGCTCCCGCGCAGCTCTTCTGGCCAAGGCGCCTGAGTGTCTTCGAACCTCATCGGGTGTGCTCGGCGTGAAGGGCGGTACAGAGATCGATTTCCCCTCGTCATTCACCGCCACCATTGTGAAAAAGCAACTGTTCACATGCCTCACTGCTTGCGTGCGAATATTCTCGGCAATCACCTTGATCCCAATCTCCATCGAGGTGCGCCCGGTGTAGTTAACACTGGCTAGAAAATGAACCAATTCGCCTACGTGAATAGGCTGCTTGAAGGTGACTTGGTCCACACTCAAAGTCACTACATAGGACTGTGCATAGCGACTGGCACAAGCGTAGGCCACCTCATCGAGGAGTTTTAAGATCGTTCCTCCATGAACATTGCCGGAGAAGTTGGCAGTCTGGGGCGTCATGAGCTCGGTCATGGTGAGTTGGTGTGCAAGCAAATTCATGGAGTCGCCTTTAAAGTAAAACAATAGAAAGCACGATGGTTGTCTTAACTTTGGTGCTGAATAACTTTGATGGTGATGTCGTGGACTTGCTCGCCCTTGGTCCTCAAGTGAGCACACATGGCGGGAACGAGTTGACGCAATTTACCTGCAGCAGCTGGGCTTTTGAGCATCAAGCACCATACCCCTTGCTCCAAGTTGCCTGCGCTCAATTGCCCCAAAATGACGGGAGGGATGACCCCCTTTAAGAGGGCGAGGCGTTGTTGATTTTTTTGTGCAATGGCCATCAGACTTCCTAAGCCAGGTGCGCGTTCAGCAGCATTCAAAACGGCTTGCGCCTCGTGGGTGTAGCGAGGAGCACTTCGGGGTTTCGAGCCAAACCCAAGGGCTGCAAATTGAAGCTGGGTCGACGGTTTGACACGCCCAGGCGTTGCCAAGGGACTGATGGTTACAGATGAATCCTGAGCGAGACTGGGTTTTAAATCTTGCGAATCTACGGAATTGGTATGGGCGGGGTGCTTGGTCATGGACAGATTATCCACGCAGTGAAAAAAAGTTGGGGCAGAGTTGATCGGAGCAAAAGGGAGTCGACAAAAACTGATAGAAATTGACGGAAATTGACGAAAATTGAGGTGTGCTGGTCCTTGGGGCTAGAAGGGACTAGAAGAGGATACTAGGGCTTAAGAGGGATTAAGAAGGATTAAGAGGGGGTGCCCCACGCGTTGAGTAAAAAATTTCCCTCAAACCCAAGGCCCAGGATAGTGAGGCCCCTGGGGAGGCCTAAGTTGGTTGAAGTCGACGTTCAGTGAAACTAGCTAAAAAGTCGTTTCAAACATGCTTCAAAATCAAAGAAGACCCAATTAAATCTCAATAAATCCTCACTTTGGGCCGGTCGGATGGCTGACTTGTTTGGGCGTTAAAATCAGAGGATTACTCATAAGAAAGTGTGACACGTTCTGCACTTGGGGTGGTTTTGCCCTGGGTGCCTTCACGTGTTCGAAATCGTCGACATGGCTTTCAATCTACTCACCTCTATCTTTGGCTCACGCAACGAGCGTTTGCTCAAACAGTACCGCAAAACCTTGGAGCGCATCAATGCGTTAGAGGCTTCATGCCAAGCCCTCAAAGATGAGGATTTTGCGCTTAAAACCCAGTCCTTCAAGGCACGGGTGAGTGCTGGCGAGTCCTTGGATGACTTGCTCCCTGAGGCCTTTGCACTGGTTCGCGAGGCGTCAGTTCGGTCCATGAAGATGCGCCACTTTGATGTGCAAATGGTGGGCGGTATGGCGCTGCATCAGGGCAAAATCGCAGAGATGAGAACCGGGGAGGGCAAGACGCTCACCGCTACCTTGGCGGTTTACTTGAATGCCTTGGCGGGCAAGGGCGTGCACGTGGTCACGGTTAATGACTATTTGGCCCAACGCGACGCACAATGGATGTCTCGTTTGTACAACTTTTTAGGCCTGAGCGTGGGTGTCAATTTGGCGCAACTCAACCGAGCCGAAAAACAAGCTGCCTACCGTTCAGACATCACCTACGGCACCAATAACGAATACGGTTTTGACTATTTACGCGACAACATGGTCTATGAGGCGGCTGACCGCGTGCAACGCCAACTCCAGTACGCCATTGTCGATGAGGTTGACTCGATCTTGATTGATGAGGCCAGAACGCCTCTCATCATCAGTGGTCAAGCCGATGACCACACTGCGGAGTACATGGCCATCAATAGCATTGTGCCCAAACTCACCCAGCAAATTGGTGAAGAAGATCCCAGAACTGGAGAAGGCATCATTCAAGCAGGTGACTTCACCCTCGATGAGAAATCCCGTCAGGTCTATCTCACCGAGTCGGGCCATGAAAAGGCCGAAGCTTTATTGGCCGATATTGGTCTTTTGACTCCTGGTACTTCGCTCTACGACCCAGCCAATATCTCTTTGATGCATCATTTGTATGCGGGTTTACGCGCTCATCACTTGTATTTCCGAGACCAGCATTATGTGAACCAAGACGGTGAGATCGTGATTGTGGACGAGTTCACTGGACGCTTGATGTCTGGTCGGCGTTGGAGCGAGGGCTTGCACCAAGCCGTCGAGGCAAAGGAGGGTGTCCCCATCCAGGCCGAGAACCAGACCATGGCCTCGATCACGTTTCAGAACTACTTTCGCCTCTACAACAAACTCTCCGGGATGACGGGAACGGCCGACACCGAGGCCTATGAGTTTCAGGAGATCTATGGCCTAGAGACGGTGGTGATTCCGCCCAACCGGCCCTCACACCGCGAGGACCAACTTGACCGGGTCTATAAAACCACTCAAGAGAAGTACGCCGCCGCAATTGCTGACATTAAAGAGTGCCATGAGCGGGGCCAACCGGTTTTGGTCGGTACGACTTCCATTGAGAACTCAGAGTTGATTGCCGGGCTTCTCGATGCGGCCAAATTGCCTCACCAGGTCTTGAACGCCAAGCAGCACGCCCGAGAGGCCGACATCATTGCCCAAGCGGGGAGTGCAGGCACCATCACCATTGCCACCAACATGGCCGGGCGCGGGACCGACATTGTGCTCGGGGGCAATGTGGAGAGAGAGATCTCCCAAGTCGAGGCCGATGAATCCCTCTCCCCCAGCGACAAAGAGTCGCGCATCCAAGCACTTCGCCAAGCCTGGAAGGTCGAGCACGAGCGGGTGAAGGCGTTGGGGGGGTTGCGAATCATTGCCACTGAGCGCCATGAGTCCAGGCGCATCGATAACCAATTGCGTGGTCGCTCAGGCCGCCAAGGCGATCCAGGATCTTCGCGGTTTTATTTGAGCTTGGATGATCCGCTCATGCGCATTTTTGCTGGCGAGCGGGTCAAGTCCATCATGGACCGACTCAAAATGCCCGAGGGTGAGGCGATCGAGGCGGGCATGGTCAGCCGAAGCATCGAGAGCGCGCAGCGAAAGGTCGAGGCGCGAAACTTCGACATGAGAAAGCAGCTCCTCGAGTACGACGACGTCTCCAACGATCAGCGCCGAGTGATATACCAGCAACGCAACGACATCTTGGACGCACAAGACTTGAGTGCCCAAATTGCATCTTTGCGTGAAGGCTGTTTTAGTGACTTGGTCTCTCACCATGTCCCCCCACAAAGCATGGAAGAGCAGTGGGACTTGGCGGGTTTGGAGCGTGTCTTGGCGCAGGAGTGGTTGCTCTCCGTGGACTTGGTGTCTTGGGTGAGCCAACAGTCGGCGGTGGATGATGAGGACGTGAAGTCGCGCGTGATTAAAGCCGCGCACGAGGCCTTTGAGGCCAAGGTGTCCCAAGTGGGGTTAGAGCAGTTCACGCCGTTTATGAAGGTGGTGCTCTTACAAAGCATTGATTCACATTGGCGAGATCACCTCTCGGCGTTGGACTATTTGCGCCAAGGCATCCATTTGAGGGGTTACGCACAAAAGCAGCCCAAGCAAGAATACAAACGAGAGGCCTTTGAGCTCTTTGGACAGTTGCTCGATTCCGTCAAAAACGAAGTCACCAAGAGCTTGATGACGGTTCAAATCCAGTCTCGAGATCAAATCGAGGAGGCGGCCCAGACATTGGAGAAGGAGGCCGAGGCCATTCACAACGTCACCTACAGCGCCTCCGATGAGAACGGTCAGGTGCAGGTGACGACAGACTTGTCCACCCAACGCAGCAGCGGGTTACCGATCATGCCTGTTGGCCGCAATGAGCCGTGTCCTTGTGGGAGTGGAAAGAAGTACAAGTTCTGTCACGGTAAATTGGCCTGACCGGACTCGACCTGGGCCCCAGGACTTCAAGAAGATGGAGTTCACGGCTCTTTTATTTTGAATTTTTTTGAAAGCCCGCTGCCATGCCTGTCAATTTGCCCTTGCCAAAGCCCCAAGACCTTCGCCCCATCGCAGGACTCGAGCTTGCGGTGGTGAGTGCGGGCATTAAAAAAGTCGGTAAGCTTGACTTGACGCTCATGCGCTTGGCACCAGGCAGTGTGGTGGGAGCGGTTTTTACGCAAAACCGCTTTTGTGCTGCACCCGTTCAAGTGTGTCGTGCGCATTTGAGTGCTTTAACAGTGAAACACCAAGAGGTGCGTGCATTGGTCATCAACACCGGCAACGCCAATGCTGGGACGGGGGAGTCGGGCTTGGCCCATGCCCAAGCGACTTGTGACGAGGTGGCCCAACTCTTGGGACTCGAGCGAGAACAAGTCCTGCCTTTTTCCACGGGTGTCATCATGGAGCCGCTGCCGCTTGAGAAAATAGTGGCCGCCTTACCCAAGGCTCAAGAGACTCTCGGACAGAGCTCATGGCTAGATGCGGCCAATGGCATCATGACAACCGACACCCAACCCAAGGCCTATAGCCAAGAGCTCATGGTGCACGGCAAAAAGGTGAGCATCACGGGCATTGCCAAGGGTGCGGGGATGATTCGTCCCAACATGGCTACGATGCTGGGGTATTTGGCCACCGATGCTTGTATCGATGAGGCTTTGATGCCTGAGTTGGCCCAGGAGATTGCCAAGCGAAGTTTTAACCGCATCACGGTCGATGGTGACACGTCCACCAACGACTCTTTTGTGGTGATGGCCACCCATCAAGCCCAGCATCCGGTGATCAAGAGTTGGCTAGAGCCCCAAGCCAAAGCCCTCTTTGATGCACTGTGCACCGTGGCCACCGAGTTGGCACAGGCCATTATTCGAGATGCTGAAGGGGCCACCAAGTTCATCACTGTGCGTGTAGAGCAAGGTGCAAGCGAGGCTGAGTGTTTGCAAGTGGCCTATGCTATCGCTCACTCCCCACTGGTCAAAACCGCATTTTTTGCCAGCGACCCCAATTTGGGCCGCATCTTGGCCGCTGTGGGGTATGCAGGAATTACAGATTTGGAGCAAAGTCACATTGAGCTTTATTTGGACGACGTGCACGTGGTCACCCAAGGTGGGCGCCACCCGAACTACCAAGAGGCTCTTGGTCAAGCGGTCATGGCGCAGCCAGAGATTGTGGTGAGGGTGCAGTTGGGCCGCGGCGTGCATGCACAAAGTGTTTGGACCTGTGACCTGTCGCATGACTACGTGAGTATCAATGCGGATTACCGCAGCTAAGGGACTAGGGAATAGGGGCTAGTGGCTAGGGACTAGGGCCAAGAGCCGAGGTCCAAGGTCCAAGGTCCGACTTGCAAAATGTCCATCGCTAGTTTTAGTTCTTGCTCTTGCTCTTGCTCTTGCTCTAGCTATAGCTCTAGCTCCTTAGATGGATCAGTTCATGGGACACCTGGCACGTAAAAGTGCATCGCCTATGAAGGACAGACCCAGGACTTTGCGATGAACGTCATAACGTTGTTTGATTTATTTTTTTGAAATTGAGTTTTTACACCATGAGCCAATCGTTACCAACATCACCCACATCACCCAAACTCGAACTCCTTCTCGAACGTGCCTTGGAACTCATGGGACGCATCGAAGCGGTACTTCCCAAGCCCTTGGGCGAACCTGATTGGTCGGCCAGCGTGGCGTTTCGCTACCGGGTGCGCTCAGGTGGGCATGGGGTGTTGGAGCCCGTGCGCCAGCTAGCCCCCTTGAGGTTCTCGGACCTGAAAGAGATCGATGGCCAAAAGGAAAAGCTCGCTCGCAATACGCTTCAGTTTGTGCAGGGCCTGGGCGCCAACAATGTGCTCTTGAGTGGATCCAGAGGTACAGGAAAATCCTCGCTGATCAAGGCCTGTTTGAATGAGTATTCGCACCTGGGTCTTCGACTGATCGAAGTTGATAAATCGGACTTGGTGGACTTGCCCGATTTGATGGATTTGGTGAGCACTCGCCCAGAAAAATTCATCGTGTTTTGTGACGATTTGAGTTTCGAAGAGGGCGAGGCCAGCTACAAGGCGCTCAAGTCTATTTTGGATGGAACCGTGTCGGCCAGCAGCGCCAATGTGCTCATTTATGCCACCAGCAACCGTCGCCATTTGTTGCCCGAGTACATGCAAGAGAACTTATCGCACTCCTCTAGCCAAACTGGGGAGATTCATCCTGGGGAAGGGGTGGAAGAAAAAATCTCGTTGTCTGAGCGGTTTGGTTTGTGGATCAGTTTTTATCCTTTCTCCCAAGACGAGTACTGGACCATTGTGCAGCAGTGGTTGGTTTACATGAAGTTGCCTGTCGACTCGCTCGAGGCTGCCAAGCAAGAGGCCTTGCTTTGGGCGCTTGAGCGGGGCTCACGTTCGGGACGAGTGGCTTATCAATTTGCAAAAGATTACTCGGCCAGGGTGCACCACGGAAGCGTGGCTCAGAAATCTTCCCGTGGCGCAATTGCGGATCAATCATCGGACTTGGATGATGACAATGCGTCGCTGGATTGAGCTCAGCTGGAGCCAGTTGAGGTGCGCTTCCCTTGGGGCTCACTTTGATATTGATGCGAAGATATAACGAGATGAATCCCAATGAGCGCTGAGCCCCAAACCCCTTTGGCGAGTGCCTATCCCGGACTGGTGAAACTGGGCTTGGTCAAGCTCAATGGCCAAGAGCGGCTGCTCTGGAGTGCCTCTCCTAGTGCAAATCCACATACTCACTCGAGCGCCAACGTTGATGAGCTGCTCGCGCTCGCCACATCGCTTACAAACTCACCCACCACCAAGCTTACCCAAGTGGCGGTGGCGATTTTGTTCAAGAGCGATGGGGCTTTTTTGATGACCTCACGCCCCAAGGGCAAAGTCTACGAGGGCTACTGGGAGTTCCCTGGCGGCAAATTTGAACCCAACGAGGGTTTGGGGGACGCCCTCAAGCGTGAACTCCAAGAGGAGTTGGGCATTGAGATCCTCGCCTTTGAGCCGTGGTGTGTAGAGTGCGTGCTCTATCCTCATGCGTTGGTGGAGTTGCATTTTTGCCGTGTCACCCAATGGGCTGGCGAGCTACAAATGAGAGAGGGGCAAGAGTATTCTTGGCAGACCTTGCCTTTGGCGCTCAGTCCAGTCTTGCCGGGAGCCTATCCAGTGCTCGATTTACTCTCTCGGGGTTAGGATTTCATCCCCTCACGCGCATTAAGTCCCTGAGTCTTTACAGGTCCTAAGCCTTGTCAGGCGTGTCAGG
>DAISKH010000073.1:0-6834 GCA_036821105.1 Limnohabitans sp. | reverse complement strand
TGTGCCGGATCTCTTGGGATCGCCTGCAGGCGCCTTTTAGAGCCTATTGGACGGTATATCGAAAGACCGGTAGATCGGAAGATCGGCAGATCAGGCTATCAGGTTATTGGAGGCGGTTTTTCGGAACAACTGATTCCTCGGAAAGACTTGGCAGCTCTATCCCTTGATCAGGATCGAGCTCATCACTGGAAGGAGCCTGTGGCAGTCGGTGTTCCTCATTGGCCCAAGCCCCAAAGTCATGCTCTTTGCAGCGACGAGAGCAAAAGGGGCGATAGGCATTTTCTGGTGCGTAAATGCTGGGGCCTTTACAGGCGGGGCAAGTGACTGTTCGAGTGGTGGACACGAGAGTCGATTCCTAGAGCGAGAGTCTTCTGAGGTGGAGGGCTATCGGGCAGTGGGTAGACTCAACTGCACAAGGCCAACTCCAGTGTGGTGTCGTTGCTGCTCGCTTGGAGCCGCCCGTCTGGGTCTTGCTGCATCAAGCGAATAGAGACCATCATTCGGTTGCCGCTGATCTCGGGGATCAAATTGAGTGAGGGGTCGATAAATAGACGCAACAACTGAAATTTGCCTTGGGGGAGATTTTGCTGAAACACGCCCGCTGTGGCGGAGACTTTTTGGGCAGACGCATTGTCACGCATGAGCCCCAGAAGAATATCAACACTGGTCTTTAAGGGCTCCAAAGGCTCAGTCCAGCGCTCAATGTGTTCTTTCCTCAAAGCGGCTGGTTTTTGTTGCCAGGCATGGTAGATGGGCAAATCAAAGCCACAAGTGCCCCCGGGAATGGAGATGCGGTTTCTCAAGCTGGAGAGAAAATCATTCTCTCCCACCAATTGGTTGATCTTGGAGCCCAAGCCGTTCAAATTCTCAAAAGCACTGTCGATCCGGGAGAGAACATTTTCAAGGACTTGTTGGTCCACACTGGCGTTGGTGCGAAACGTCATCAAGTGCAGTCGATGCCGGTCTAAATCTTTGAGCATGTCGGTCTTGAGATCGGTGCGACCCCCCACTTCAATGATTTCAAAGAGAGTGGTGAAGCAAAAATGATGGTCCAAAGCCGCGTCTCGCCCAATGAGTTTCTCAAAGCGATCAAACAAATGCTCTAGCCGCAAATAGGTGCGGACTCGCTCATTAAAGGGGTGTTCAAAAAGGATCACGGGCGTTATCAGGTCAAAGTTATCAAATCATACTCTTGACTGAGCCTAATTTTTATCGGGTTATGACTTAATTTGTGAAGTTGCGACTCCCCCGCCAAAACGGGACACCCATCGGGGGGGAGTAACCCGCATTCTCTCTAGGCCTTCGAGAGGGCCAAGTTGTAGAGGGCCTTGACCTCCAGTTCCAGCTCGGAGAGGCTTTTGTGATCGTTCAAAATGACCCAATCGGCCACTGCAAGACGCTCCTCTCGCTTGGCCTGGGCGTGGATGATCTTTAAGACCTCCTCCTTAGACATAGCGCTTCGGGCCATCACGCGGCTTAACTGGGTCTCGAGACTGCAATCCACAACCAAGATACGGTCAAGTTGTCTTTTTTTGCTCCCCGTCTCAACCAGCAAAGGGATGTCATGGACCAAGATGGGGGTGCCATTTTGACGGGCGAGCTCGGTGAGTCGGCGCGATTGCTCACCAATCATGGGGTGCAAAATGCCTTCGAGCTTGGCTTTGAGCTCTGGGGAAGAGAACACCCATTCGCGCATTCTTGCGCGGTCCATGGCACCGTCCTCGCCGATGGCCAAGTCTCCAAATGCTGCTCGAATGTGGGGGATGGCCGCGCCGCCCGTTTGAGTGAGTTGGCGCGAGAGTTGATCGGCGTCTATGGCTTGCGCGCCACAACGCACCCACATCTGGGTGACGGTGCTTTTACCACTGCCGATGCCGCCGGTGATGCCAATGTGCTGCATGGTGTTTGATTGCTGAAGGGGTGAAAAAAACTCTTATTGTCGTTGTGTGGGGCACTGGGGGAGGGCTGTCTGGGTATTCAACCCAACAACCCCAACCAACGGTCAGGGCCCCACATGACCGTGATCAAGGCTCCCATGACCAAAAAGGGACCAAAAGGCATGGGCCGTTGAAGCTCAACTTTTCCCAAGCGCTGGACCCGCCAAAGACCCAGCGCCAGGCCTGCACAAGAGGCCATGAACACAATGGGAATGAGGCTCAAAGGCCCAAGCCACGCACCCAAGGCCGCGAACAGTTTGAAGTCACCCTGTCCCAGGCCCTCTTGGCGCGTCAGGATTTGGTAAACCCAGGCAATCAGAGCAAAGCTACCGTAACCCACTACAGCACCCCAAAGAGAGGTGTGCAACTCAATTCCCAGTAGTCCGCTAGCCGAGGCCATCAAGCCCACCCAGAGTAAGGGTTGGGTGAGCGCATCGGGGAGTAATTGGTGCTCTGCATCAATAAAGGCCAAGGCGATCAACACCGATCCCATCAGTGACCACAATGCGCAAGCGCACATTTGGAGAAAGAAGCTTGATTGACCGGTGCTGAGCATGGGTGAGAGCGACCACAACCCCAACGGTTCGGAAAAACGCCAAGCACACCAGCACCACCAAGCGGCGCAGGAAAGCTCCACCCACAAATAGCGTTTGGGGATGGGGGCTTGGCAAAACTGACAGCGAGCGCGAAGATGCAAAAAACTGAACACTGGAATCAATTGCCAAACCCCTAAGGGGTGCAGACATTGCGGGCAGTGTGAGCGTGGCCACCAAAGCGAGAGCTTGACCGGTGTGGGATTATCGCCATGGTGGTGCAGGTTCTCGGTGTTTGATGTTGGTGGCTCTGAGCACTCCAATGTGCTGGACTCTGAGGCGAGCATGAGTGGTAAGCGATGAATGAGGGCATTCATGGCGCTGCCCACGACCAGTCCTAAGACGAGCCACAACAGTAGACCCAAAATAAGCCACAACGCGGGCTGTGTGGTGAGCGCTGTGGTCGTCAATGAAAGGCTCATGCGTTCACTCCATGACGCAAAAAAAGCGGATCGAGAGCGATTGTCAGCGTCATCTCTTGGGGCTCAATAAGGGGGTGGGCGCATCTTGGGGATCATGGGATCCTGGTGAAGCAGTTCCAGCAGTATGGAGCGGATTGGCCGATGAAGGCAGGGTGGCCTCTAGTTTGATTTTTAGATCTTCGAGCGACCAATTGAGCAGCTCACACAGCCGCTGCATGACCCAGATGCTTTCCTGGGCGTTCAAGAGCTCTGGGCTTAAACGAAGGCCTTGAAAGTTGCGCTCAATCACATCCTCTTCGGTGATATGCAAGGTGGCCATTTGATTGAGTGACGGCTCACAAAGCATTTGCGCCATGTCTTCGCACAATTCATAGCGCTCACAGATCTCGGCAAAACTCAAAACCGGTTTGGCATAAGGCCGTGTGGGGTCTTTGTAGAGATCTGTAAAAGAGGGCGGGAGATGAATTTGATGGAATTCGTGGGCATTGGACATGAGGTCTATTGTGCACGAAAGTGCCCCACCTCACGAGTGTAAAAAAGGCATGCAGAGGACCTTGTTTCACAAGGGGTCTTGGGTCTGTGCCCAAGGCTTAATTTGGACAGAACCTCTACAATTAACGTGTTGTGTGGTGGGGTGCCCAGAATTTTACGAACCCACCACTTTTTTTGTAGGCCCTCATTGGATCAGTTTGATGGGGTCGTTTTTTTGAAGGAATTCATCGTGCGTCGTCGTCAATTGCTAGAACTCTCCGCTGCCCCCATGTTGGGCGCTTTGGGTTTTTCTATCGTCCAAGAGGCTCAAGCCCAAGGCAGTGAGTGGCCCCAACGTGCAGTCAAGGTGGTCGTGCCTTATTCTCCAGGGGGGAGCGCTGACACCTTGGGTCGTACGGTCACCACTGGACTGACCGAGTCCTTCAAGCAGCCCTTTGTGATCGATAATAAAGGCGGTGCTGGCGGGATCATTGGCTCTCAATTCGTGGCCAATCAGCCCCCTGATGGCTACAACTTGGTGGTCTCGGGCATCGGCTCACATGTGATCGCTCCGGCCGAAAACCCCAAAGCATTCGACCCCATGAAGGACTTCACCCACATTGCCATCTTGGGTGGACCGCCCTTGGTGATGGCCTTGAATGCGAATGTGCCTGTCAATGATGTGAAGGGTTTCATTGAGTACGCCAATAAGACCCCGGGAGGCGTGAGTTGGGGCTCCCCAGGTAAGGGGACCCATGGCTATTTGATTGGAGAAGAGTTCCAGCGCATGACCAAAACCAATTTGGTTCACGTGGGCTACAAGGGGGCTTCGCCTGCCATGGCTGATTTAGTGGCGGGGCAAATACCAGCCTCCTTCACGACCTTGTCCACGGCCAGCGTGCACATTCAAGCCGGACGCTTGAAGGCCTTGGCGGTGACGTCGAGTAAGCGGCTGAAAGAATTTCCTCATGTCCCCACTTTTGCTGAGCTGGGGTTTGGCAAATTGACCTCGGTCACTTGGTTCTCACTCTCTGGGCCTGCGGGCATGCCAGCGGCCTTGGTGACCAAGCTCAATGCCGAGGTGAGGCGCATCATGAAAAGCGCGCCCGCTCAGGAGCAATTGACCAAGAGCTCTATGGAGACTTTTGACTGGGATGTGCCGAAATTCAATCAGTTTTTTATGGATGAAATCAAGCGTTGGGCCCCCATGGTGAGCGCTGTGAAGCAAGAGGAGTGACACCCGTAGTCTTGGATTCAGTGCTTGAGAGATCGATTGAGTAAGCGATTGAGTGAGCGTTTTAGTGAGCGTTTTAGTGAGCGACAAGGGGTGGCGCTTGGGATCCCCGGGTGGCCGTGGTGCTAGTGCCACCCGGGGCTTGATTTAACTCAAGGCAAATCGATACAAATTTCGTCGTTTTCGATCTTGGCCGCGTAAGTTTTAAGAGGAATCATGCATGGTGCTGCCACGGGCTCACCGGTTTTGATGTTGAATGAGCCGTTGTGAAAATCGCACTCGACCTCATCGCCGGTGATCTCGCCTTCGGACAAAGAGCCCGGGCCATGGGTACACAGATCATCAGTGACAAAATATTCTCCATCGATATTGAAGACAGCCAAGGTCAAGCCATTTTTTTCGATTTTGATCGCTTTACCGATGGATACATCGGATTTTTTGCACAAAGAAAGGTAAGGGCAAGGTGCCGACATTTGAAATCTCCAGTTGACAAAAACATCCCCCCAATGATAACCTCGTTTCTGATACAAGAACTACGTTCCCCTATATGGAACAAGGAATTTCCCCTTTTTTCTTGACCCCGCCCAGTCCGTCAGTTTGGCGAAACTGGACTTTTTTCAAAGCAACTTGACATGTTAAAAAAAGAACAAAACGACTTATTGACCCAAACCAATCCTGGCACACCGCTAGGGAAGATGTTTCGCCGCTACTGGCTACCTGCTCTCTTATCGGAGGAGCTTGTCGAGCCAGACGGAGCGCCTGTGAGGCTACAACTCTTGGGTGAGAAACTGCTTGCCTTTCGAAATACCGATGGTGAGCTCGGTTTGATTGATGAGTTTTGTGCACACCGAGGCGTCTCACTCTGGTTTGGGCGCAACGAAGAGAACGGTATCCGCTGTCCTTACCATGGTTGGAAGTACGACATTCGTGGCCAATGCGTTGAGGTGCCTTCTGAGGACCCGAGCAGCGGCTATTGTGAGCGCGTGGCTCTGAAGGGCTACCCCATGATCGAGCGCGGTGGTGTGATTTGGGTCTACATGGGTCCCCCTGAGCTCAAGCCTCCATTGCCTGAGTGGGAGTTTGCTACCGTACCGCGTGAAAACTCCTATATGTCCAAGAGATTCCAAGACTGCAACTGGCTTCAAGCCATGGAGGGGGGCATCGATTCGAGCCACGTCTCTTTCTTGCACGGTGGTAGTTTGAATCACGACCCACTCTTTAAAGGTGCGAAAGGCAATCAATACAACCAAAACGATTTCAAGCCCGTGTTTGAAGTGGTTGACAACGAGGGGGGTCTCTTTGTGGGGGCGCGCAGAAACGCCGAGGACGACCAGTATTACTGGCGCATTACACCCTGGATTATGCCCACCTTCACAATGGTGCCCCCCAGAGCCGATCACCCCATCCATGGACACTTTTGGGTTCCCATTGATGATCACACCTGTTGGGCGTGGAGTTTTGATTACCACCCCAACCGTGCATTGACCCCCTCAGAGCGTCAAGCCATGATCGAGGGTCATGGGATTCATGTGGTGGTGGATAAAAACTATGTCCCCTTACAGAGAAAGTCCAACGATTACATGATGGACCGCGAAGCGCAAAAATCCAAGTTGTACTACAGCGGTATCCGTGGCATCGGTATGCAAGACGCGTCTCTCCAAGAGAGCATGGGCCCCATCATTGACCGCACGCGAGAAAATTTGGTCTCCACCGACAACGGCATCATCATGGCACGCCAGCGTTTACTCAAGACTTTAAAAGCCTTGGAAGCCGATCCCACGATGGATTTGCCGGGATTGAGCCCTGAGCATCAAAAGGTTCGCTCGGTGGCTATTCTTCTCAAGCGCGATCAAAAATACAAAGAGGCTGCGCGCGAAGAATTGCGTGCAGTTCCAGGTAAGCCTCACGCAACGGTCTAAATCGAATTCTGGAAGGGTGAACTAGGCTTTAAGCCGTGAACCTTGAGTCTTTAATAAAAGACTTTTTGACGGCGCTCAGTCACCCCCCATTTCGTCAAATCCGCTATTTGAAGGGCCCACAACCGCGGCCCACTCCTGAAGCGAAGTTCCAGGACTGGTCGTTGTGCAAGTTCATGGGCTAGTCCACGGGCTACCCACCCTCACCCATTAGAAAGTGAACCCCACTGTGTCCAAAACCTTCCAAGCCGCCGTGGCCAT
>DAISKH010000072.1:0-14693 GCA_036821105.1 Limnohabitans sp. | reverse complement strand
GTGATGAAGTTGTGCGAAATCGTGAAAGGGGACCACACCTCGCCTGAGGTGATTGCACGTGCCATGAAGATGGGGAGTGATATTGGGAAAGTCACGGTGCTATCGGGGACCTGTGATGGTTTCGCCGCAAACCGTAGTCGAGCTGCTTTGGTGAGCGAAGCGATGATCCTGTTAGAAGAAGGCGCCTCGCCATACCATATTGACCAAGTGATGGTGGATTTTGGCTATCCGATGGGCCCATTTGCTGTGAGTGACTTGTCAGGGTTGGATGTGAGCTATGACACGCGTAAAAGACGTGCAGCAGCCAATCCCAATTTCCGTAAACTCCGTGTTCCAGATCACTTGGTCGAGTTAGGCCGTCATGGGCAGAAGTCAGGCCTGGGTTGGTATCGTTATGAAAACGGAAGTCGGGTTGGAAAAATCGATGAGAACTTGATGACGATCATCAGCTCACTTAATCGTGAATCTGGGGTCAAGCAAAAAAGCTTTACTGATGAAGAAATTCTCAAGCGCCTACTTTTTGCATCAATCAATGAGGCATGCAAAATCCTTCAAGAGGGCAAAGCCTACAGGGCAAGCGATATCGATATCATGTGGATCTATGGCTTTGGTTTCCCAAGGCATCGCGGTGGCTTGATGTTTTGGGGCGATACGGTGGGTGTTCAAGAAATTCAAAGACAAATCACGCAGTGGTTCTCAGACCTTGGAGAGCGCTGGAGGCCCTCTGAATTGTTGAACACGCTGGCTTCTAGTGGTGGTACGCTGCGCGAATTGCACTCGAATGCTTTTTAAATGATTCACCGGTCGATTCCAAATTTCTTTGACTTTGGGTTTAAGGGGTGCAGGATCGGTTCTCAAAAATTCCGGAGCCTTGAGCCATGACCCACGATTCCAACGACTTTACTTCGTCCTCAACCCAGTCTTCTTCCCCTGTGCAATGGCGGGTTTGGGTTTGTATCCTTTGTGGTTTTTTGTACGATGAAGCCAAGGGTATGCCTGAGGTCGGAATCAAGCCGGGGACAGCCTGGGCCGATGTGCCAAGGGACTGGATTTGTCCGGACTGTTCTGTACCCAAAACTGATTTTGAATTGGTAGAAATTTAAGTGTATCTATGAACGACTTCACCAAACTGTTTAATCCCACTGGCATCGCAGTAGTCGGCGTTTCCGAGGATTTGTCTAGACCGAGCTCTCAGTCAGTGTGTGCGCTCATTAGAAATGGATATAGTGGCGGCATTTATCCCGTTAATCCTAAATACGAGGTCTTTGAAGGCTTACAGTGCTTTCCTTCCGTAGTGGCCGTACCCAACAAAATTGATTTGGTGGTGATTGGTGTACCTGCAAAAGGCGTTTTACCCATCCTCGAGGAGTGTGTCACCAAAGGTGTTCCGTTTGTATTAATTTTGAGTGGTGGTTTTAGAGAAACGGGCGATGATGGCATAGAGCTTGAGAGGAAGATCCTACGGACTGCCAAGGCCGGTGGAGTGCGTATTTTGGGTCCCAACTGCTTGGGTTTCGTCAATGTCCACTCCAATGTATTTGCCGCTTTTGGAAGCATGACACGTCCCCCTCAATTAAAACCAGGCAGTGTCTCCTTGGTGACTCAAAGTGGTGGATTTGGCTACAGTATTGCCTTATCGTGTGCTGAACAAGGGATAGGTTTTCGGCATGTGATTGCGACAGGCAACGAGAGCGATATCAATTCAGTGCAGTTGATTGAAGCTTTGCTGTCCGATGACTTGACCAAGAGTATCGTGGTCTATGTCGAAGGAGTCGAGGATGGTCGTGCACTCCTTGAGGTTGGCCGCAAGGCCATGAAAGTCGGAAAACCTATCTTTTTATGGAAAGGTGGGGTGACAGAGCAGGGCGCCAAGGCTGCCGCCTCTCACACGGCAAGTATGACTGGACGCTATGATTTTTATCAAGCACTATTTAAGCAAACGGGCATCGTTGAAATCCAAGAGCTGAGTGACGCTGTCGATTTCCTCCAAGCTTTTGCACCGGGAAAACTCCCCCAATCAAATGGTGTCGCTGTCATGGGGGTCTCAGGTGGGTCTGCCATCGTCTTTGCTGATGCTGGGGAACGGGTTGGATTGAATGTGGTGGAGCTACAAAAAACGACTCAAGACAGGCTCAGTTCAGTGGTCCCGAACATGGGGGCCGTTCACAATCCGATTGACTTGACCGCAGGATATTTCTCCCAAGCCAATCAAGTAAAACTCAGTAAGGCTTTAGAAGCAGTTTTGGAGGACCCAGCGGTGGATTCACTGTGTGTGAATTTGGCCACCACTGGGAAGTCGGGTAGTTTGGCCGCTGCACAGGTACTTGCACAAGTATCGGCTACCACCACCAAGCCCATCATGGTCTTCTCAAGTGCCCCCAAGGAGGAGTTTGGGCCTGCGCAATTGGTTTTGACTCAAGCGGGAATTCCAGTCTTGTCCTCGCCATCAAGAGTGGCGAGAGCCATAGGTGCATTGTTGCGTTATCGCCAGTGTCAAGATCATTTGCAACATCATGAGGATGAGGTTTTCCCCAAGAGCTTTGGTAGGCATGACGGCTTGGAAGACGATCTACAGCAAGAGGGGTTGTCTGAGGTCGGTTCCAAGAAAATTCTTAAGCACATCGGTATTGCGTTTACAGATGATGTGGTTTTGAGCATGAATGAGTTGGAGTCACTTGCAGTCACATCGTACCCAGTTGTAGTCAAAGTCATCTCCAAGGACATTCCCCATAAAACCGAGGTCGGCGGCGTGAAGATCGGTGTTGCCAATCCTCAAGAACTGCGCCAAGCCATTCGAGATATCTCACTCAGCGTCAAACAGTTAGCGCCCAAAGCACATTTAGAGGGCATGTTGATCTCACCCATGGTGATGGATGGATTCGAGATGATTGCGGGTGTGATCAACGACCAGGTTTTTGGTCCTGTGTTGGTGATTGGTGCTGGCGGCATTTATACCGAAGTTTTATCTGATGTTTCGTGCCGCTTGGCACCCTTTGGAGTTGAGACTGCCATGCAGATGATTAAAGAGCTTAAGTGTTTGCCCATTCTTCAAGGTGCAAGGGGGCGTCCCAAGTTGGACTTGTTTGCTCTAGCGAATGCGTTGGTTTTATTGTCCCAATTTGCTTGGGAATACAAGAGGCAGATTATGGAGATCGACATCAACCCCTTGTTTGTTTTGCCCAAGGGGGTTGTGGGTGCTGATGCTTTGATCGCTCTCTCAAATCAGCATTCATGAGTTGAAAAAATCGTGATGTTAATTGACTTCTTTTAATGAGACTGTGAGCGATAGTTGTATGAATAGTAGGGTGACTCAAAGATGAATGTAGTTAAAGAGACGCTTGACAATCAATTGTTGATCACCCATCAGGGGGGCCATTTATGGTTAACGCTTAATCGTCCGCAAAAAGCCAATGCGATGACGGTGGAGATAATGCAAAATGCAAGCGCTGCAATCCTTGCTGCTCAAGCCGATGAGTCCGTTAAAAGCATTGTTTTGAGTGGTGCAGGAGAGAAGATCTTTTGCGCGGGTGTTGATATTCACGAAAAGCCTGAGGGGCTTGATGCTACGCAGCAACGGACTCGCCGCTCGCAAGCACTGGCAGCCTTGCAAGATGCCATCTTGGACTGCTCCAAACCCTTGATCGTCGTCTTGAATGGGTCTGCTATTGGTGCTGGCGCGATGATGGCTTTGATGGCCGATGCTTGTGTATCCGTTGTGAGCGCAAGTATCTCTTTGCCTGAAATTGACATTGGGATTGCTTCATTCTCAGGTATTGATATTTTGAGTGAAATCGGAGGGCGAGCTTTGGCGCTTGATTTGATTCAAAGCGGTCGTAAAATGCCTGCTCAAGAGGCCAGCACCAGGGGGCTTGTTCATGCGCTGGCTGTTCGAGAAGATTTGCTCCAAGTTGCAAGCAAGATGGCGGATTTATTGGGCAACAAGAATTCCAAAGCTTTTTCTGA
Organism: Limnohabitans sp.; assembly: GCA_036821105.1. Taxonomy (GTDB): domain Bacteria; phylum Pseudomonadota; class Gammaproteobacteria; order Burkholderiales; family Burkholderiaceae_C; genus Limnohabitans. The sequence goes on along the minus strand of DAISKH010000072.1, from coordinate 10,730 downwards.
AAACAAGCGTTGGATTAACGCTTCTTTAAAAGCTTCTTTGGGCACAGCCAGACTTGAGCACGCCCGCCATCGAGCAAGCCAGTCTTGAGGGTGAGATTGATAGAACCAGCACTTTTGAATCAAGGATAAGCCCATGGCTGATTTAGAAATTAGGACAACCAATCGAGTGAGGATTGCCACACTCAATCGACCTGACAAAAAAAATGCTCTCAGTGAAGAGATGCTCACTGACTTGAGGATAGCTCTTGATTTGGCCAATGATGATCCACAAGTGGGTTGTTTTGTGATCACGGGGGCGGGCGATGCTTTTTGCTCAGGAGGCGATCTAGGTCGCCGAGCCAATGATGGCTCGAGCGCTGATCCTACGCCCTTGGAGCGAAAGATGAGGTTGCAAAAGGTCACTCACCAAGTGGCTTTTGCCGTTGAGCGGTTTGAAAAACCCTTGATCGCAGCAGTCAACGGTGTAGCTGTTGGTGCAGGGATGGACTTGGCGTTGGGTTGTGATATTCGTATAGCCCATCAGAGTGCTCGCTTCTCAATGGGCTATATCCGCGTGGGGCTGATTCCTGGTAATGGAGGATGCTATTTTTTACCCCGTTTGGTTGGAACTTCTCGTGCACTTGAATGGATGTGGACGGGGGATTTCATCTCAAGCGACGAGGCCTTATCAACGGGAGTTGTCACTCATGTTCACGAGGATGCCGTTTTTTGGGATCGTGTGATGGTTTTGGCCGAGAAAATTGCCAATGGCCCTCCAGTGCAAATTCGTGATATCAAGAAAATTACCTATCAGTCCTTGAAAACTGATCTCAAAACTAGCCTGGATTCGGTTTCGGCACATATGGCGGTCGTCCAATCCACGGATGATTACAAGGAAGCGATCAAGGCATTCAAGGAAAAGCGTCAAGCTGTCTTCAAGGGACAATAAACCCTGCTCCAAGTTGAGCTTTTGCTGAATCAGTATCTTCGCATCGGTTCACAATTGGTTTAAGCCAGAGCCGATGCACCCAATTGCAAAGAAATTTTGTCTGCGTAGAGTATGGCTAGTTTTGTAAACTCTTTTTCGTGATTTTTGACACGAACCGAGGGGCCACCAATGGACAGGCAATAGGGGACTGTATCGTTTGAGTCTCGTATGGGTGAAGAAATAGCGGTGACTCCTAGTAGACGTTCGCCGTGCGAGATGGCATAGCCTTTGGCTTTGACAAGAGAAAGCTCGCGCAAAATACTCGCTTTACTTTGTTTGCTATTTTTAGCAATCGTGGTGATGAATGGTGCTTGTTCTTTTTCTGCTAAAAACGCAAGGAGTACTTTAGAGGCTGAACCAGTTCCAAGGTGAATGGGGACGTGCTCTCCAGGCTGGATCACGCTCCTGAGTGTTGACGATGTAGACATAGCATCCAAGCACACGCGATCTTGATCAATCAAAGTGTGAATAGACACAGATTCTTGTGTTTTTTTGGCCAACTCAACAAGAAAGGGCCTAGCAATTTCACGAATACCAAGCGTGCTTTGAACAAGTCCTGCAAGTCGAGTAAAACGAAAGGATAGGCAATACTGTTGGTCTTGAAGTCGGATCAGATAGCCCGACTCCTCTAGGCTTTGAACAATCCGAAAGGTGGTGGATTTGGGCAGGTCAATGCGGTTAGAGATTTCTTGCAAAGTGAGTGTGCTTCGCTCTTGAGAAAAACTCTCAAAAATAGCCAGAATTCTTTGAACCGATCGCATCATGGCCATCGATCAATCCAGTTTTAATTTCAATTGAGCCAAAATTTGTCCCCATTTTTTATTTTCACTGGCCAGGAACTCACTGAATTTTTCTGGACTACCACCCTCAATGGTGGCACCTTCTCCCGTAAAACCTTGGGATAGGGTTGGGTCAAAGAGCACTTTATTGACGCTTTGGTTGATTTGAGAGACGATTGCAGCAGGGGTTCCCTTGGGAACAAGCAAACCATACGCCAGTGTGGACTCAAAACCAGGCAATGTTTCTTTGACCGTGGGCATGTCAGGCATGGATGGCAATCGTGTGCTACTACTGATGGCCACCCCCCTCACTCGACCACCGTTGATTTGCGCCTTGGCCGATTGGACATTGTCAAAAAACATTTGAATATCGCCTGCAATAAGCGCTGTATCGGTCTGGCCATTTCCTTTGTAGGGGATATGAGTGATATTGATGCCAGCAAATTGCTTGAGCATTTCTCCGGTCAAATGTTGAGTAGTTCCAACACCGCCCGAACCAAAATTGATTGAATTGGGGTTGTCTTTAGCAAATTTGATGAGTTCAGGAATCGTGTGGATGGGACTTGAGGCTTGCACGAGAAGGACCAGTGGGGACTGTAAGAGTTTCACAACTGGAATAAAGTCATCAATCGGGTTATAGGGCAGTTTGGCGTAAAGCAATGGATTGATGGCGATGATGGGGTGGGTAGCAAAGAGAATGCTGTAGCCATCGGCTTTGGACCTTGCCACGTTGGCCGCTGCTAAATTACCTCCAGCGCCATTGATGTTTTCACTCACCACAGGTTGACCCCACAGCTGCGAGAGTTTTTCAGACAAAATTCGAGCAATACGGTCTGAGCTCCCGCCGGGCGGAAAGGGTACAACCATACGAACTTGCTTGACTGGAAAAGATGGAGTTTGTGCCGAGCTATTTAACCCGGTTAAGCCTAAAAAACTAAAAATGCAGAAATAAATCGATTGTTTGAAAAACAGCTTCATGTGCAGGCTATTAACGATTAATGATCTTCTTTGGGGAATTGCAAAACAAGGGCCTCGAGACCGTTTTCTCCTGCAATGATATTGAAGTGCTCTTGGGTGTTTTGTACTGCCACCATCGACCAAAGTGGAAAGTCTTGGTGGTCATGTGTCAAACTGCCATTGCCCACAAATACGTAGTATCCACCGGCAATTTTAGGGTCGGGACCTGCTAACGACATTCCCGCTCCAAGTCTAACGATTTGGGCTTTCAGTCCATCGTCGGCTTCCAACAGTGTCTCGCAAACCGTCTCTTTGCGAAATTTCATGACCGGTTCAATTGAAAAATGAACTGGGTCAACAAACAGGTTTCTTCGCTTGCTAGGCATTAGTTTTTCGCGGTAACCTGGTTTATCTAAATAGACTGGGGCAGAGTTACCTGTGTACATTCGAAGAGCGACGAAAGCAAGCCCTTGAGGTCCAGCAACCAATGGACCATAGGCAGTGTGGTGATCTTTGTATTGAATGCACAAAGGCTTGATCTCTTGACCTCTATTTCCGATGGTGCCCGAACCAGCGATAAACAGTTGGTACATGCTCACTCCGTGAAAGTGAGGTGTGACCGTTTCATGGGCCTGGAGCTCAGACATGGTGGCTTGTGGGCCGGGTGCGAATTCAGTGGATGAGCGAGGTCCAAAAAAAACAGTCCCCCAGTGTTGATGCCCTGTGCCGGGGGAGATGACGGTGCTGCGTTCTTGGAGCGCTTGGCTACCACTTTTGGTGTAGATCATGGTTGTCTCACTAATGTCAACGGTGAACAAATTGGTATTGGCAAAACATGGGGCTTCTAATTCCAATGAAAGTTCAGCATGAAAACCACTCAAGGCATTGATGCAAGACTTTCAATTCCCATGGTCAAACACAAAGCTAATCCCCAGTTCATCGGGTCTCTAAAAATTATAGCAACGTTTTATCCGCTAGCACGAGTTTCAATCAGTGAAACCAAAGATCGATTTTTGTTTATCCATATTTTTCTTTGGGTAAATCCCTCTGGTGCAAATACTGGGCTTCCATTAGGATATTTGGATGGAAGTAGCAAAAATGATTGGACTGACACGACAAAGATCTATGAGTTTGAGGCGGGTATTCGTGCGCGCATTCTTGCTTACGTTGGCTTTGTTCTTTCCCTTATTCTTGCTAGCAGCTGATTATCCAAGTCGAGCCATTAAAGTCATTATTGGCTTTAGCTCAGGGGGATCAACCGATGCGATTGGTCGCTTTTATGCCCAAAAACTCTCAGAAGAGTTGCATGTCCCTGTGGTTGTGGAGAATAAGCCTGGTGCTGCCCAATTGCTGGCAATCAAGACGCTGATTGGTGCTCCACCAGATGGCTACACGCTCTATGTGGGAACCGCGAGCGCCTTCTCCCAGGGGCCTGGTGTGATGAAGGATTTGCCATATTCTCCAATGCGAGACTTCAGTTTCATCTCCTTGATGGCGAAAGCACCCGGTGTGATTTTTGTCAGTTCCGACTTGCCGATTCATAACATCAAGGAGCTCATTGACTATGCCAACGCTAATTCAGGACGACTCAACTACGGCTCATCGGGGGTAGGGTCTGCGAGTCATTTGTTGACAGAATATTTGCTTCAGCTTACAAAGTTAAAGATGGCCCATATCCCTTATAAGTCAGATGCGGACATTGTTCGAGAGATGATGACAGGATCGGTTCATTTGGGCATTTCTCCAGCCCAAGGCGTGATGAGCTATATAGCAAGTGGTCGAATTCGGGCCATTGCGGTCACAGGTCCAAAGAGACTCAAGAGCTTACCCAATGTGGCCAGCCTGATGGAGTCCGATATTGCCGGTATTGAGGGTTTAGATCCCTACACAATTTATGGCTTGGCGGGACCCCCTGGGATGCCTTCGAACATCATTGAAAAATTAAATACAACTGTACGCCGTATTTCTAGCCAGCCCGAGGTCGCCGCTCACGTGAGAGAGCGCATGTATCTTGAGCCAGGCTTAGGCAATGCTGAGCAATTTCGACAATACGTACAAGATGATTTGAGTAAGTGGAGTTTGCTTTCAAAATCAATTGTGTTGAGTGATTGAATTATTTTTTGTTGTGTGAGGTGATATGAATAAAACGGTACCCAGAGCTTTTTGGATTTTCTTCGCTTGTCTGTCTCTGCTCTTTTCAAGCGCCTCTTTGCATGCTCAAGTCAAGAGCGTACGTATGATTGTGGGATTTGTGCCCGGTGGCCCGATTGACTTTGTGGCTCGCGTTTTGAGTGAGCAGTTGACCAAGGAGATGGGGGTCCCCGTCATTGTGGAGAATAAGGCTGGCTCAAATGCCGGGATTGCTGCCGAATACGTTTCCCGTGCAGCGCCTGATGGAAACACTTTGTTTTTGACCAGCACAGGTGCCGTGGCCATCAGTCAGTCGTTGTATGAAAAATTAAACTACGACCCCGTCAAGGACCTGACTCCTGTGTCCTTGGTGGTCAATACCGCCGAGGTCTTGGTGGTGAGTGTGAATAATCCAGCCAACTCCATTACCGAATTTTTAGAGCAAATCAAGCAAAGAAAAGAGGGCGGCGCCTTGGGTTCCTCAGGCATTGGGAGTGTTCCTCATTTGGCCATGGAGCTCTTCACCGATGCGACCAAGGCCAACCTCAATCACATTCCCTATAAAGGGGTGTCCCCGGCCATCACCGATGTGATTGCGGGTCATGTCGATGGTCTTTTCATCGATGTGCCTGTGGCGCTGGGTTTTATCAAATCAGGCAAATTAAAGGCGCTGGCCATTGCTGCTCCCCAGCGTCACCCCATGCTCCCTGAGACCAAGACTTTGAGTGAAATGGGGTTGAACGGAGTGGACTCCAACAATTGGTATGCGGTCTATGCACCCAAGGCCACCCCCATGGTTGAGGTTGAAAGAGTGGGCTTGCATATTAAACATGCTCTGGAGTCAGAATCTCTTAAAACCAAGCTCCTCAACTCTGGTCTCGAGCCTGCGCCCACTTCTTCTGCTGGTCTTGCTGCTTTGCAAAAACAAGACACAGAAAAATGGGCCAGGATTATTCGTCTGAAAAACATCAAGGGTGAGTAGAGCGCCCAGAAATTATGAACAAAAGCAGTATTCGAATTGGCGCGGGTGCCAGTTATGCTGGTGACCGTATTGAGCCAGCCGCACACTTGGCCGAGCACGGGTCTTTGGATTATTTGGTTTTTGAGACTTTGGCGGAGCGAACCATCGCCTTGGCGAATGTTGAAAAGTTCAAGAACCCTCAACTGGGCTACAACGCCATGCTGGAAGATCGCTTCTTGGCTTGTTTGAAGTTTTGTTCAACTCAAGGCGTCAAAGTGATTACGAACATGGGGGCCGCTAATCCTGAGGGGGCTCTTAAAAAAACCGTTCAACTCATCCATGACTTGAATCTCAAACCCACCAAAGTCGCCGCAGTCGTTGGAGACGATGTGCTCGAGTATTGCAAAGCCAATCTGCACCGTCTGAAGATCATGGAGACAGGCTTGCCGCTCTCAAGCTTAAAGGGTGAAATCGTGAGCGCCAATGCGTATCTAGGGGCCGATCACATGGTTGAGGCTCTGGAGCAAGGGGCAGATATCGTGATCACGGGACGCTGTGCCGATTGCTCGCTATTTTTGGCACCCATGATCTATGAGTTCAAATGGAGTCAAAACGACTGGAATTTACTGGGCCAAGGGCAAGTGTGTGCTGATATGCTGGAGTGTGGGGCCAATGTTTCTGGCGGGTTTTTTGCAGATCCCGGCTACAAGGATGTTCCCGATTTAGGCAACTTGGGTTACCCCTACATTGACATCAAACCCAACGGTGACTGCGTGATCTCCAAGGTCCAGGGGACAGGTGGTGTGATCAGTCCTGCGACTTGCGCTGAGCAAATGATCTACGAAATCCATGATCCAAGCCACTACATTACGCCCGATGTGGTGGTGGATTTCACCGGAGTTGAGCTCAATCAAGTCGGGCCCGATCAGGTTCAAATCACTGGCGGACAGGGAAAAGAAAGGCCAGATCACTTAAAGGTCTCCATTGGGATTAAAGAGGGATGGATTGGTGAGGCGGAGATCACCTATGCGGGACTGGGTTGTCTAGCGCGTGCGCGTTTGGCTGAGGAGGTGGTGAGAAGGAGAATTGAAATCTCAGGTCTCCAACTCCAAGAACTTCGGGTTGACTACATTGGACTTAATTCCTTGCATGCCGATGCTTCCTTGGTAAACCCCCAAGAGCCTTATGAGGTCAGGGTCCGTTTTGCCTGTCGAAGTGCAGATAAATCGAACGCTCAAAAACTGGCCAATGAGGTGGAGACGTTGGTCGGCAAGGGCCCCTGTGCGAGTTCACTCCCGCGCATTCAAGTGCGCGAGGTATTGGCCATCTATTCTGCCCTGGTACCTAGAGATGACATTAAGGTCCATATCGTCTATGAGGAGACGCACTGATGCAGTTTTACCTTAGAGAGTTGGCCCATGCACGTGCAGGCGACAAGGGAGACACATGCAATATCGGCGTCATTGCATACCAGAGCCGTTTTTATGATTTGATTCTCAAGCAAGTTACTCCCGAGCGGGTCAGAGAACATTTCAAGAGCTTGGTCAAGGGCGAGATTCGCCGCTATGAGTTACCTAAAGTTCATGCCATCAATTTGGTAATGGACAATGCACTTGGAGGTGGTGTTACTCGTTCTTTGTCACTGGATCCTCACGGTAAGTCCTACTCGGCATTGCTCTTGGCCATGCCCATAGAAGTCGACGAGGACAATAGTCAAATTTTATTGGCCATGGGTCGTAAGCCTTTGCCTTGATGAAATCAACTCCACCCATGAGTCAGGGAAAAATTCTTTTGAGTGTTGATGAAGCCAGAGCGCTTTGTCTTCGAGTTCTTAATCGCCACTCGCTCAGTGCTCATCACGCCCAAGTGGTCACAGATCATTTGATCGATGCTGCCTTGTGCGGCTACGAATATTCGGGACTCCCAAAGCTCCTTCAACTCCTCAACAATCCTAAGTTCAAGGAGAAGACCTCCGATATCACCGTGACCCACGAGACGCCCATCTCCAAGGTCATCGACGGGGGCAACCATTCCGGCATGATTGCCCTGGAAGAAGCGAGTAACTTTCTGATTGAGATGGCGCAAAGTTCTGGAATCGCCATGGTGGGTGTTCACAATACGTGGATGAGTGGGCGGAGTGCTTATTTTGTTGAAAAAATTGCTCGTCACAAATTGGTCGGCTTGCACACCGTGGGAGCCTCAGATTTGGTGGCGCCTTTTGGCGGTGCAAAGCCAACTCTTGGTACCAATCCGATTGCAATGGGTTTCCCGATGAAGGGCGATCCCTTGATCATCGATTTGAGCACGGCAGCTTTCCCAGGAACAGAGTTGGACTTCTTCGCACTCCTCAATCAAGCTCTCCCCACTGGTGTGGCCTTGGACGCGCAAGGAGAGTTCACCACGGATCCTTTGAAAGCCAAAAAAGGAGCCTTATTGCCTTTTGGGGGACACAAGGGGTATGCCTTGGCCCTGGGGTTTCAAGCCCTCGCAGTCCTCTCGGGTTCGGCGAGAAGTCCTAACCACGACTATGGTTACTTTTTCATCGCCTTCAAGCCCGATTTGCTCATGCCTTTGAGTGAGTATGAAGATTCCTTGTTGGCTTTAATTGAAAAAGTTAGAAATACGCCAACACTCCCCAGTGTGCAGGGTATTCGAATTCCTGGTGAACGTGGGCAAGCTCTTCGGCGAATCAATCAAGACAAGGGGATTGAGATCGACCCCAATATCCATCAGCAGCTCATAGCCCTTGGAGCATGAGGCGAGTTTTATAGGGTGCGTGTGTTTAAGACGATGCACTCAAGGTTGTGTTACTAAAGGAATGACTTATGGCGCGTAGAAGAAAAAATATCAGCTCAGACATGGCTTGGAGCACAGTTGATAGCATCACTGTTAAAGGCAGAAGTTTGACCCAGGACATTCTTGGAAAAATGAATTTGGGTGATTACGCTTTTTTAGAAATTTTGAGTCGCAGCCCAAGTCCACAAGAGTCCACAGTTTTTAATGCGGTGCTTGCAACTTTGGTGGAGCATGGCATGACGCCCATGGCCATTACCACACGCTTGACCTACTTGGGTGCACCTGAGTCGCTACAGGGCGCAGTGGCCGCTGGCATTTTAGGGATGGGAACCACTTTTGCCGGAACGGCAGAGGGTGCTGCCCAATTGTTGCAAGAGGCCATCCCCAACCCAAAGGTGCAATTGAGTGCAGATGACCTCAAGTCAATGGCGACAAGCATCGTGGCCAAGCACATCGCAAGCAAAAGACCCATTCCAGGCATTGGACACCGTTTTCACAAACCCATCGATCCTCGCACCCCAAGACTTTTTGCCATTGCATCGGAAAACCACTTGAGTGGTCATTATGTTGAGTTGATGAAATACATTGCACAAAGTGCAGAGGAAGCGATGGGTAAGCCTGGACTCTTGCCTGTCAATGCGACGGGCGCCATTGGCGCATTGGCTTCAGAACTAGGTGTTCCATGGAGACTGTGTCGAGGCTTGGCTGTGATTGGCCGCACCATTGGGCTGGTGGGCCACCTGGCCGAGGAGATGAACAATCCCATCGCCCGAGAGATCTGGGAGCGTGCCGACGAAGAGTCGTCTGCTCATCACCATGGGGGAGTCGCGTGAGCAGTGCACACCTATTGAAAGATTGGATTGAGATTGAGAGATCGATTCAGAATAAAAGTCCGCTCAAAAGCAATTTAAAAGGGAAACATGATGCTCACCTCGCCTGAAGTGGACAAGGAGATTGAAAAGGATGCGCTCACTGTATTTGAGGCCGTGAATAAGGGTGGAATTGCCATTGTCTATCTTGATGTAGCCTATTCAATATTGGCCAAGACGGAGGAGGCGGTTAAGAAAATTTATTCTGCCAAGGGCCGCAGTTTCTCCAAGCCCACTGGAATTGTGGGCTGTAAGGAAATACACCATGCTCTGCATATTTTGGACGATTTTGCCTTCTCGACAGTAGAGTCTATTACGGTTAAACATAATTTGCCACTTGCAGTCATTGCCCCCTATCAAAAAGAGCATGCATTTCTAAAGAAAATGGATCCCTTTGTTCTCGCCAATGCTGTGAAGGATGACACTTTGAATTTACTGCTGAATGCGGGCAAGGTGAGAAACAAAATAGGCGAGTTGAGCTGGCTTCATCAAACGCCTTTTGTTGGCTCTTCTGCAAATAAATCTTTGACAGGTAGCAAGTACAACGTGAGTGATATTGAGCAAGAGCTCTTGGAGATCAGTGATGTGATTTTGGATTATGGACAATCCATCTACCATAACGCTGAGGGCAAATCCAGCACCATGATTGATTTCAGAGATTTCAGCATCGTCAGAAAGGGCGTCTGTTTTGATGAGATTGAAGCCGTCTTTCGTGATGAGTTTTCTATTGAGTTAAAGGGGAAGTGATGCGTTATTTCATTTTCGTTTTGTCCCTGTTTTGTTTTGCCGCGGGTGCACAAAACTATCCCGTGAAACCCGTGGTCATCACGGTTCCTTTCCCTGCGGGTACCTCCACCGATGTGGTGGGCCGAGAGGTGGCTCAAATTCTCTCCAAAGCCAATGGGGTAACGTTCGTTGTTGACAACAAACCCGGTGCTCAAGGTTTAATGGGGGCCTCCTTGGTGGCCAGGGCTCCCAAGGATGGTTACAACTTATTGTTTGGCAATAACACCACTCAGGCTGCAGCGCCTTGGATTGCTAAAAATTTATCCTACGACCCTTCTCGTGATTTTGAGCCGATTGCCAGGATTGGAGCCGTAGTTTTGTCCCTGGTGGTGAGGTCGGATGCCCCTTTCCAAAGCACAGAGCAGTTGATTGAATTTGGAAAGAAACATCCCGGGCAACTGAAGTGGGGCTATGCAACGGTGCGAATCAAGTCTGCGGTGCTGCCATCACCACGTATGGAAATCTAGACGCCATCGGTGTTCCTT
>DAISKH010000071.1:0-14936 GCA_036821105.1 Limnohabitans sp. | reverse complement strand
GCTGCGGTAAATCGACCACTGCCAAATTAATTGCGCGTTTGATCAACCCCGATAGCGGTAAGATGGTGTTTGACGGTGACGGCGTAGCAGAATATGGAGGTATTGACCTCAAAGAATTCCGTAGAAACCTGCAAATGGTTTTTCAAGATTCCTTTGCTTCACTTAACCCAAGATTGACAATTGAGCAAACCATTGCCTATGGCCCTACCGTTCACGGTGTTTCTAAACTCGAAGCATCTATTCAAGCGAGAGCATTGTTGCAAAGGGTCGGGTTGGCACCTGAACTGTTTGCTTCGCGCTATCCGCATGAACTCTCGGGTGGACAAAGACAGCGCGTCAATATAGCGCGCGCCTTAGCTTACCAACCACGCTTAGTCATACTCGACGAAGCAGTTGCAGCCTTAGACAAATCGGTTCAAGCACAAGTATTGAACTTATTGCAAGAACTCAAGACTGAAAGACAACTGACCTACCTCTTCATCTCACACGACTTGCATGTGGTTCGCTACATGAGCGATGATGTGATGGTCATGTATCTCGGCCAAGTCGTTGAGAAAGGTCCGGTAGATCGCATTTTTAGTCATGCGGCACACCCTTACACACAGGCACTGTTATCGGCAATTCCTTCAATGGATCCCAATAAACGCACACTCAAGCCTCCACTAGAGGGAGATCCTCCCAACCCAATCAATCCACCTGCTGGCTGTCGCTTTCAAAACCGTTGCCCAAAAGTCAAAGACAACTGCCGAAGCATTTCACCCAAGCTTGCCGCTGTCGGTGAGGAGCTTGACCATATCGTAGCCTGCCACCTTAACCTTGATCCGCACACTTATGGGTAACGCCTTAGTCCGAGTCAAAGACTTGCAAGTGCAATTCGATGGCCAACGCAAAATTCAAGCACTCAGCGGCGTCAATTTTGAAGTCGGCGCTGGGGAAGTATTAACGCTTTTGGGTGAATCAGGTTCTGGTAAAAGCGTTACACTTCGCACACTCTTGCGTCTTCACCCTGAAAAAACAACACGTATCAAAGGCGAAATAATTATCGATGGCCAAAACGTTTTATCTTTAAACGATAAAGCCTTAAACCAATACCGTGGTCATACTACTTCAATGATTTTTCAAGAGCCTGGCTTGGCATTTGATCCGGTCTACACCATTGGCCAACAAATGACTGAGGCTTTGCTTACGCATGAGCAACTTCACACAAGCACTGCGCAGGCGCGTGCACTAGATATGTTGGAACGTGTGCAAATTCCCCAAGCACGTAAACGCTTTGACGCCTATCCACATGAACTCTCAGGTGGCATGCGGCAACGCGCCATGATTGCTTTGGCTTTGATATGTAAACCAAAACTTTTGCTGGCAGACGAACCGACGACGGCATTGGATGCTTCGGTACAAATTCAAATTTTGTTATTGCTGCGTGAGCTACAAAAAGAGACTGGTATGTCGGTGATATTTGTCACCCACGACATAGGTGCGGCGGTAGAAGTGTCCGACCGCATTGCCGTGATGTATGCAGGGCGTATTGTCGAAATTGGCGGTGTAGAAGATATGGTTTCTAATCCACGCCACCCTTACACTCAAGGCTTGTTGGCGTCAACTGTGAGATACGAAAACCGCGGAAGCCCCTTGGTCACGATTACCGGGTCACCACCTGATCTAGCGCATTTACCCAAGGGTTGTAATTTTGCGCCTCGTTGTACTAGGGCGCAAGCCAATTGCTTAACAGAACAACCTAATTGGTCAACTTCTGATTCAACTGAATTTCAATGTTGGTATCCGATAAAAACATCTTAATCGGAAGTTTAAGCATTAGGTAAAGTGAGAGAGTTGCTGAACAACCTGGTTTCTTAAAAACCAATCACACTAGGTATTTGACAACGGTTTGAATCGACTGTGATCGTTACGATCAAGCATAATCTCACGCTCACGCTGAGCACAGAACTACTTCTTGACAAATTGAATTTTGGTCAATGATTGGCAAAGCAGCATTAGATAATCCAGACTTACCTATCGACTTTGTGCGCGAGCTAATGATTGCAAAAGGTGAAGGTAAATCTTTAGCCACCCCCTTCAGTCCACAAAGAAAGAGCTGATGGCCTATAACAAAACTCAAGTCACTCAGTCTTCAACTTTTTGGCGAGACTACAAAAAAATTACATCAAAGACAAAAACAAGAAGTCGATGCAGCAGTGAATGTGATTGTTACCAATCCCCATGCAGTTAAGGAGAAACGAGGTGAGCTAGCTAGTGTTTATGTCTATAAATTTACGAGTCAATCACAACTCAAGTTGCTCGGATATGAATTTGACCCTGCGACCCGCCACCTACTGCTACTTGAATCGCATGAGAAATTTTACAGAGATCTAAAACGCTAGACATAAAAGAACCATCTGCAAAACGGCTTCACTAGGCGATCCCAATCGTTAAATCTTCAAATTAATTATATCCAAGGGGAGATTCTGACTGACTCCATTGAGGCGATCAATCACAAACGAGCTCAATTACACGAAAAATTACACACTAGTCTTTTTTGACGCCAATTAATTGACATTAAAGGATTTTCGAACGGCATGGTATTTTGTTAATCTGTTGGTCCGTGGTTCGATCTCACGTCGAGGAGCCTAAAATCAAAACCACAGATTAAAAGCCTGTGGTTTTTTTCGCCCAATTGAAAAGCAGTTTTTTGGAGATATCTCCAAAAATGAGTCGAAAAAATGAAAATTCAACTCAATAGACTTGATTCTTTTGAAAAGATTACATACGATATACATGTATAGCACAAGGAACAATTCATGCTTGCATTAAGACTACCAGAAGAGATCGAAGCTAGATTAGAAAAGCTCGCCAATTTAACAGGAAGAACTAAAAGTTTCTACGCTCGGCAAGCCATTATTGAGCATATAGCTGACTTAGAAGATCTCTACCTTGCAGAAAAAAGATTAGTAAAAAATCTAAATGGTAAAAGCAAGTCGTTTAGTTTAGCCTCTGTGGAGGCTGAACTTGACCTGGCAAATTGAGTTTGATGAGACTGCAAAAAAAGAGCTTAGTAAACTTGACCGACAAAGTGCTAGGCGTCTTTTAGATTTTTTAATTGACAGAGTATCAACTCGGAAGAACCCGAGAAATATTGGACAAGCACTTCGAGGATCTCAACTTGGAGAATTTTGGAAATATAGAGTTGGGGATTTTCGTATTATCGTGAAAATCCAAGATGACAAAATGATTGTTCTAGTTTTAAGAGTTGGTAATCGTCGTGAAATCTACAAATGAAACATTACGAATTGGTTTAAGTAAAATTTAAGTTATCCGCTCTATACCATTAGGATATTGAGTTTCAAGTACAAGAACAATTTCACACAGACTTTTTGTTCTGTATGTCGTTGTCATTGCAGTCCCCCCCCAACGCATAGTTTTTACCATCCCCCTTCATACAAAGACAAGACTTGAGAGCAGTGTTAACCAAGCCATTGGTGTATACGACAAGTGACTTGCCCAGCGTTCATGCTATATAGTGTGCTCCATTACAGTTGGGCTTCAATGTCTTTTAAGACTTTAGAGGCCATTCATATGATTTTTTGACTTAGGGAGAACGAAGATGACCACCTCCATCATGGCACAAACCAAGCGAGAAGGCGTCTTGGCAGTCCATTCATTGGATGAACACGTCTTCAGTGTGCCGAATCTAGAGGATGCTCGCTCTTTTTATACGGCCTTTGGTCTAGAAGTTCGGGATCATGGTGACGGTTTGGCTCTTTTTGCTCACAACAACCCACAGCGTTATGCGCGCTTGATCAAGGGTGAGAAAAAGCGACTCCTATGGCTAAGCTTTGGCGTCTACGAGGAAGACTTCGAGCGGTTTGTCCAGTTCATCAATGAGCGAGGAATCGAACGCATAGCTTCACCAGACACGGAATCCCCAGGAGGTCTATGGATTCGATCTAACGATGGCTTTCCAGTGCAAATCAAAGTGGCACCCAAGTCCTCACCATCAAGCCCGAGCCCACGGGTTTTTGAGCCCGAGTCCAATGGACGCGGACGCGCACCAGCCAGCACGCGCGCGCCCAAAGTACACCCTTTGTATCTGTCACACACCCTGATCTTCACCAAAAGTGTCAGTGAGTCTTTGAAGTTTTATTCGGGCGTTTTGGGCCTTCAACTCTCAGACTCATCAGGCGAGGACCCCATGGCCATTGCCTTCATGCATTCTCCCCATGGCAGCGACCACCATTTGCTCGCCTTTTTGATCTCAGACGATTATGGATTCCACCACAGCTCTTGGGCCGTGAACTCGATTGACCAAGTCGGCTTGGGCATGAAGCAAATGAATGAGGCGGGTCACACCTATGGCTGGGGAGTAGGCCGACATGTGCTTGGATCTAACTATTTCCGCTATACACGGGACCCCTGGGGTAGCTACGTAGAGTACTCCTACGATATTGATTTTGTGCCGCATGATCTTCAGTGGCCCGCTAAAAATCACCCTCCCCCAGACTCGTTTTACTTATGGGGTCCCGATGTGCCTGAGGGATTTGGTACTAACTTTGAAGCTCAGCATTAAATTTCAGCATTTTGGCTCGTCATTCAGACGAGCCCACTCAATGCAGCCTTGTGACGCATTAAATGAGCTGGGTTGAATTGCCGTGGATCAGCAATGCTGACTTAGCACCTTGACTCATTCAACCACAACCTTTGGAGTACTTTCGACAGCATCCAATCGAGCATTGACATGGGCAACACTTTGACGAATAGCATCTAAGCGTCCACTGTACTCTTGAGCCCTCTTTTGTTTCTCCAACATCAAAGCATTACGTACTTCAAGCAGTTGGGCCCGCTTGGCACTCACTTGTGGAGCATTCGGTACTAAATCTTCATTGGGTTGAGGGGCTCGGGTGCCCTCGATTGACTCAAAAGTTCCCTTGGTTTGCACAGATTGTTCAGGCTGCGGTTGCTCTATGTTTTGTGAACCCTGAGCTTTCTCGGCCAGTTGTGCCAACACTTGTTCGGTGAGCGGAGCATGCAAGGCCAAAACCGATGGAGCCGGGGTATGGTCATGAAGCACATCCATTGACTGCTGAAGATTGTCTGGGTGCAACTCCTCAGGCAAAGTCTGGAAATTATCTTCCTCACTAGCGCGCTCAAGCTTTTGACGATTGGTAAGCGAAGTTTCTGTATCTAGTGCTTGAAGATTGGGGGGATCAACGTGCGTGGTGTCTAACTTTGGAGTGTTGGAGGTTGACCTCTCGTTGTCCAAATGAGCCAGGTTGTCTTGGTCATTTTTGACATCTATCAGCACTGAGCTTGCAACGCCTTGCTTGACCAAGATCTTGACTGGCTCACTATCCTTGATCCCATCATTGTCAAATTTCGCCTTATCGTCATGCGTTCCCCCTTCGCTAGGAATGCCCTGTCCTAGGCTTATATCAGTGGGTTCATTCGGCAACTTGAGCTGATGGGAGGCAAACTCTTCATGATCTATCTTGACAGAGTTATCCGAGTGCTCTGGGGTAGCATTTAATTTTGGGTTGGATTCCTCGGCTGTATCGACGAGCACACTCACTGAATGCTCAAGACTTGCAAATGCGTCCTCAAGGCTCAATAAATTCTCTGGACGATTTAAATCTTGGTGCGCAGCACTAGCCTGAGAGCTGCTGTCTTGTTCACCCGTTTGAAATTCATCAGCCGCAGATTGACCGTCAAGACCTTGGAAAATCTCATCAGGGCTGGCGTCATTTTTAAAATCAAAGGCCAAGTCTCGTTTAAGGCCAGTGGCCTCACCTGGGCTGATGCCATTTCTCTTTCCTCCCGCGTTCAATGATCCGGGAGAGACTTCCACTTTAAATGGGGCATTGCTTCGGATGATGGGTGGATCGTTGGAGCTCATAAAACATCTAACCTCAAGATGTAAATCGAATCTTGTTTGATCATTGTCTTACAAAAGCCGTAAAAGAGTTAATTTTCACGACAAATACAACTGAAACTGCTCTCAGTCAAAGATTCTGACAAAAAGCTTTGCATTCACGGCACTTCACCTTGACTTTAAAAAATAATTTTAAGTCTACTCATTTTTTAGGCCTTACTCCTCAAAATCATCGTCCATTTCCGGATCAGGGAAATCCATCACTGCGATTTCCGCATTCTGAATAGCATTGATCTGGTGGCGATAGGCCCTAAAAGCGTGAAAGTCGCAAGTATCAAAATCAAGTGCATCATGGGCCGATGCGGCGAGCATGTGGTGCTTGGCCGCTTGGGTGAAATGATAAGCCGCCATCCTGTGGGTGTCGCCCACACTTTCAAGCATCTCATCAAAATCGAACTCTGAAACTTCTTCAACTTGCGGGTTATTCTTTTTGGACATGAAGTTCTCTCCTGGTGAAGTTAGGGACACTGATTACTCATCCTAGCACCGAACACACACGCTTTGCAAGATGCAAAACCTCCAAGATTCAATTGCAAAGACATGATCCTGCAATAAATCTTCCTGTGGTTTAAAAAGGATTGAACTTAGATCAAGTCTAAGACAACAACACTTCATGTCAACGTGCAAACATATGAGCGTATCAGCGTATCAGCTTATCAGCGCGTCATCAATTCAATCAAACCGCATCAGCTTGCATTAATTTTTTTTGATTTTTAAA
This sequence comes from Limnohabitans sp., assembly GCA_036821105.1. Classification (GTDB taxonomy): domain Bacteria; phylum Pseudomonadota; class Gammaproteobacteria; order Burkholderiales; family Burkholderiaceae_C; genus Limnohabitans. The sequence continues at coordinate 8,295 of DAISKH010000071.1, read as the reverse complement.
TGTTCTATTTTTAAAGGCTCAACTTGACATGACAGAACATTTTGAAGACGGATTTTTTGGTGTTCTTTGTGTTGGATTGAGAGTACACACTTCACTACACTTTTTACGGCTAATACAGTTGGAAGATGGTAAAAATTAAACTATAGTCCATGCATACAAAAGACAAGACCATGAAGACACCGACACAACCGAAAACAAAATCAGCTGCAAAACCTCATGCAGAAAAAGTCACGAAAGGTGCGGGTTCGCGCACGCCAAAGAAGCCATCGAGCGTTAAAAAGAAACCCAGTGCATGGTCCAACTTGATCAGCTCCACTCCCTCACACCTCTGGTCTAACGAAGACAAAAAACCAAATCAAGACCCCAGCTCTAACTAAGCGAACTAAACCAACTAAACCAACTAAACGACTGTTACCCTCAGTCAACAGACAAATCAGGCTCCGGCTTCAAGATGAGAGTGAAAACCACTTGATTCAGCCAAAACCCCACCCGCTCTTATCGCCACTGCACAATATTTGAACTCAGGGATCTTCCCAAAAGGGTCCAGTGCAGGGTTGGTCAATAAATTGATCGCCGACTCATAGTAAGCAAACGGCACAAACACCGCACCTTGGGGAGTGCCGTCATCACGCCTCACACGCAGAACCACCTCTCCACGCCTTGAACTGAGGGTGATCACATCTCCAGCCGCCAGACCAAGTTGACACAAATCCTGACCGCACATACTCGCCATGGCCATGGGCTCGAGTGCGTCAAGGACCTTGGAGCGACGGGTCATACTACCAGTGTGCCAATGTTCGAGTTGTCTTCCCGTGATCAAGACAAAGGGATAGTCACCGTCGGGCTGCTCATGGGCACCCACAAGATGAGCCGGCACCAAATTGACACGTCCATCAACCGTGGCAAAGTGATCCTTAAAAACGATGGGCTCACCAGGATCGTCTGCACTCAAGCATGGGTATGTGACACTTGAGTCCTGCTCTAAGCGATCCCAAGAGATCCCCCCAATGGCACCGACCATGGCTTGGCGCATCTCCTCATAGACACTGGCCACCCCGTGGTGTTCGCCTGGGTAGCTCCACAATAGGCCCATGCCCCGAGCCATCTCTTGAATGATCCACAAATCAGGTTTGGCAAGTCCTGGGGCTTGGACCGCTTGGCGGCCCATTTGCACCATGCGGTCGGTATTGGTGACGGTACCGGTTTTCTCGGGCCAAGCCGTGGCCGGCAACACGACATCCGCCAACCAAGCCGTCTCAGTCATGAAGATGTCTTGGACCACCAAGTGCTCAAGGGATGCCAGCGATTGCCTCGCATGGTTCAAGTCCGGATCGCTCATGGCAGGGTTTTCGCCCATGATGTACATGCCGCGGATTTTTTGGGGGTCACCTTCCGGCGCCAACACCTTTTGCATGATCTCCACAACAGTGAGTCCTGGTTCAGGGTCCAACTCGGTCCCCCAAAACGCTTCAAACCAAGCATGACTTGCAGGATCATTGACTCGTAAGTAATTGGGGTACATCATCGGAATGAGGCCCGCATCGCTGGCGCCCTGGACATTGTTTTGTCCCCTCAAAGGATGAAGCCCAGAGCCAGGTTTACCGATTTGACCGGTGATGCTTGAGAGCGCAATCAAGCAGCGCGCATTGTCTGTCCCGTGCACGTGCTGACTCACCCCCATGCCCCACAAGATCATCGCGCTTTTGGCCGAAGCAAACGCACGGGCAACCTCTCTCAAAGTCTTCGCTGGAATACCGCAAATGGGCTCCATGGCCTCAGGCGAATAAGCCAATACGTTTTTTCTCAACTCTTCAAAGTGATGGGTACGCTCACGAACAAAGGTTTCATCGACCAAGCCCTCTTCAATGATGGTGTAAATCATCGCATTGAGCATGGCCACGTCCGTATCGGCCTTGAACTGCAGGTCCCTCCAAGCGTAAGCGCCTAAGCCCGTCAAGCGTGGATCGGCAACCACAATTTTGGTGCCGCGCTTGGCCGCATTTTTCATCCAAGTCGCAGCCACCGGGTGATTCGAGGTTGGGTTGGAGCCGATCAAGAAGATCAGTTCAGCATGCTCCACATCATTGACTTGGTTACTGACTGAAGCAGAGCCCACCCCCTCCAAGAGAGCCGAGACACTGGAGGCATGACATAAGCGGGTGCAGTGATCCACATTATTGGATGCAAAGCCGGTTCGAACCAATTTCTGGAACAAGTACGCTTCCTCATTGGAACACTTGGCTGAACCCAGACCAGCCAGAGTTTTGGAGCCATGGGTGTCTCTCAGCGTTTTAAGGCCCCCTGCGGCGTAGGCCAGGGCTTCCTCCCAGCTCGCAGTCCTAAAGACTTGAGTCCAGTCCCCTGCACGGGCATTGAGTGATAGTAAGAGTGAGGGGTCTTTGGGGACCCCTGGCTTACGAATGAGGGGAAGGGTCAAACGCTCAGGATGACGGATATAGTCCAGACCAAAACGCCCCTTCACACACAACCGGTTGTGGTTTGCGGGCCCATCGCGACCCTCCACGCTCACGATGGCGTTGTCTTTGATCTTATAAGTGAGTAGGCACCCCACCCCACAAAACGGACACACCGAGTCCACGGTCTTGTCCACCCGTTGTGAGCCGAGCAGAGTTTTGGGCATCAAGGCACCGGTGGGGCACGCTTGGACACACTCGCCACAGCCCACACAGGTGCTCAGTCCCATCGGGTCGCCCAGGTCAAACACAATGGCACTGTCATGCCCACGAAAGGCATAGCCCAACACATCGTTGACTTGCTCCTCACGGCAAGCACGAACGCAGCGGTTGCACTGAATACAAGACTCCAAATTCACTGCCATGGCAGGGTGAGTGAGGTCACTCTTGGGTTGCTCACGGCGCAATGCTTTCAACTCGGGCCGAACCGAGACCCCACACCGGTTGGCCCAAAGACTCAATTCTCCATGCTCACCCAAGGACTTACCCTCATCGTCCTCGACCCAGTGATGCCCCTCTTCGGGTAAATCAGACAAAAGGAGTTCGAGCACCAAGGCTTGACTTTTTTTCACCCGCTCGTTGGTACTCGAGACTTGCATGCCTTCGCTTACCATACGACAGCAACTCGGTGCCAAGGTCCTCTCTCCAGCGATCTCCACCACACACGCTCGGCAATTGCCGTCGGCGCGAAGTCCCTCTTTAAAGCACAGGTGAGGAATATCGTGGCCTTGCCGCTTGGCCACTTCAAGCACAGTTTCCCCCTCAATAGCCTCAACACTCACGCCGTTCAACACGATGTGCACGGGTTTCGAGGAAGGAATCGAAGCGATACTGTCTGATGGGTGTGAGGTCGTCAAGTGGCTCATGGTTCAGAGCACCTCATGGACAAAATAATTAAACACACTTTGCACTGGATTGGGGGCAGCCTGGCCCAAACCACAAATGGAGGCATCGAGCATCACTTGGTTCAGGTCTTTAAGAGTGGCTTGATCCCAAACGCTCGACTCCATGAGGGAAGCCGCTTTTGCAGTTCCCACACGGCAAGGGGTGCACTGGCCACAACTCTCGTTTTTAAAGAATCTCATCATATTGAGTGCAGCACCTCTGGCCGTGTCTTGGTGCCCAAGGACAATGATAGCGGCCGAACCGATGAAGCTACCATGGGGCTGAAGGGTATCAAAGTCTAAGGGGACCTGGTTCAAACTCGCCGGCAAGATCCCCCCTGACGCTCCCCCAGGCAAATAGGCATAAAAAGTGTGTCCTGCTAGCATCCCTCCGCAATATTCGTCGATGAGCTCTTGGATGGTGATCCCTGCGGGTGCCAACTTGACGCCAGGCTTCTTGACCCGCCCACTGACACTAAAGCTACGAAGACCTTGGCGGCCGTGACGACCAAAATGGGTGAACCAAGTTGCACCCTTTTGAAGGATATCTCTCACCCAGTACAAGCTCTCAAAATTGTGCTCCAAGGTGGGTCGGCCAAAGAGACCGACTTGGGCGATGTAGGGCGGGCGCATGCGTGGCTCGCCTCTCTTGCCTTCAATGCTCTCAATCATGGCGGATTCTTCACCGCAGATGTACGCCCCCGCACCTCGGCGCAGTTCAATGGTGGGCAAATGAACGGGTGGATTGGAGAGCAAACGCGCCAATTCGGTGGTTAAGATTTCACGACATCCGTGGTACTCGTCTCTCAAGTAAATATAGATGGCATCAATGCCCACGACATGGGCAGCAATCAACATGCCTTCCAAGAACCGATGCGGATCACGCTCAAGATAGGTTCGGTCCTTGAAAGTCCCTGGCTCTCCTTCATCGATGTTGACGGCCATGAGCCTGGGAGCAGTCTGCTCACTGACAATGCGCCATTTGCGCCCGACAGGGAAACCTGCCCCGCCCAAACCACGAAGTCCTGAGCTCTCTAGGGTAGAGATGACCTCTTCCTTACTAAGACGAGCAGACACCACATCCTTCAAAAGGTGATACCCCCCGGCTTTTTGGTAGACCTCCAAATCATCGTAATCTAAGGAGCGGTGATGCGTCAGGTTCTGACTCACGGCCTCTTGAACGCGCTCAGGTGTGGCCTGGTCAATGGGGTTTTGATGAACAACTGCCACCGGCGCATGCTCGCAGCGACCCACACAGGGTGCGGGGATGACTTTGATCGTGTCATTTCCCAACAAATGGGTCAAGCGTTTTAATAAGTCTCTCGCACCTGAGAGCTCACAGCTTAGCCCATCGCAAACCCGAATGGTGAGGCTTGGGGCGTTTTGATCATCCCGCAAAATCTCAAAATGGTGATAAAAAGATGCCACCTCAAACACCTCAACCATGGGTAGGTTCATGGCTTTGGCCAAGGCAACCAAGTGCCTCTCATAAAGCGCATGATGATGATCATTGATTAAGTGTAAATACTCAATCAGTAAATCGCGTCGGTAGGGGCCGCTCCCGATCAATGCCAACACCTCAGCCGTAGCAGACTCGTCCACTTGCCGGCCTTTGAGCTGGCTTTTTTGACGGATTTTGAGGCGCATCTCGTCTGCAGTGATGGAGGAGAGCAAAGCCATGGCGTGGAGTGATTGAAAGTTTACTAGCGGTTAAATAGAAGTTCAACCGAAGTTAGAAAACGATGGTGGAATTCGGCACAACGAGTCATGTTGAATTCATTATAGGATGCACTTCAAGCAAAAGCCTAGGTAACTAGGTACCAAAGAACTTGCCATGGGTTCAAAGGCATTGATGACTTACCCTGCACAGATCGCAATGAGTGCCTGGCTTCAGGCCCCAAGCGAGCACCATAAAAGTCTCCTCAACCGTTAGAGCTAAACCGCTATTAATAATCACACCACATTCGCTCTGGCATCTTTCTTGGCCAATCGTGTGAGCAAATAGTCGACCTCTTGGCGCGCTGTGCTGTTGAGCTTACCCCCGGGTGAGCGTTGAGCATCGCTTTTGAGTAAACCGCGTTTAAAGAGAACGTATTTTCTGACCGCCATCCCGGCACCAGGTTGTTGCTCGTACCTGAGGAGTGGCAAATGGGCATCAAACAAATCGTGGGCCTCATCGCGCTGACCGGCCTTTTGGAGTCGAACCACATCACAAAGCATATCGGGAAAACAATATCCAGTATTGGAGCCGTCAGCGCCTCGACTCATCTCAAAATCTAAAAAGAGTCCTCCGTTGCCGCACAAGATGGCCAAGCGACGCATGGAGCCGTCCGCTTCATAGGAGCGAAGCGCAGAGATTTTCTCAAGCCCAGGCCAGTCCTCGTGCTTGAGCATCTGAAGGGCTGCAATGTCTTGTACAAGTGTGCGAATCACCTTGGGGCTCATTTGAACTGAAAACGATAAGGGATAGTCTTGAAGGACAATTGGAATGTCCTCTCCAATGGACTTGCTGGCTTGTTGGTAATACGTGATGATTTGCTCATCGGTTCTCAGCGTATTGGGGGGTGCAATCATCACCCCGGCAGCACCTAGCGCCATCACCTCTTGTGCAAGTGCTTTCATCGAGGCAAAACCTGGAGAGGTCACACCGACGACAACCGGCCGATTCGGCGTTCGACGGATGAATTGAGCCGTGATGGCCACACTCTCAGCATGGGTCAGTTTGGGGGCCTCTCCCATTTGTCCAAGAACCGTAAGACCACTCGCACCACACTCCACGTAAAAATCCCCCAAGCGGTCAATCGAGTCGGTGTCAATACGTCCGTCGTCAAAAAATGGGGTGGGAGCTATGGGAAAAACACCGCTGGCACTTGAGTCGAGTTTCATGGTCAGTTTATCGTCTGGATTGGGGGGGATTTCTTAATTGTAAGTTGCTCCAGGCTAATTCACCAAGTCACGACTTTTCAGTTACTCTAATTCTGGTGGCAATGTTTCAATGATGGCCGTCCTTTGTCATGGAAGATCTTGGTAACATGCGAGCAGCTTTATTGAACCCCCTCCTCACAGTGCAATACCCGTTCGCCAAAACCAGGCTCAAGAGTTCCTCCTCCCCAAAGACCAGCCACACCACCCACCAAGGACTGAGCTCTCTCGCCTTGATGGCCACGGGCGTTGTCTTTGGTGACATTGGCACGAGCCCCCTTTACGCACTCAAAGCATGTTTTGATCCAGTGAACGGGATTGCTTTGAACTCAGAATCCATTAACGGAGTGCTCTCGGTTCTCTTGTGGTCCTTCTTACTCGTGATCACCTTCAAATATGTTTTCACCGTGATGCGGGCGAACAACCACGGAGAAGGCGGTGTGTTGGCGCTCCTGGCCTTGTCGTTGAGCTCGGTCAAACCCAACTCCCCTACTGCACGATTCTTAATGGTCGTGGGAGTGATCGGTGCCAGTCTCTTTTACGGAGACGCTGTGATCACGCCAGCCATTTCGGTCATGTCTGCCATTGAGGGGATGACTGTGGTATCCGAGCATTTCACTCGCTTTGAGGTGCCCATCACCTTGGTGATCTTGCTAGGCCTTTTTGTCTTTGAGCGCAGAGGCACAAGCACAGTGGGTAAGATCTTTGGGCCCATCATGCTCATGTGGTTTTTGATCATTGCAGCCATGGGAGTGGTACAAATCTATGAAGCTCCTGAGATCCTTTTGGCCATCAACCCTTGGTATGCCTGGGACTTCATGCGACACGACACCCGGATTGCCTTCATGGTGCTCGGTAGTGTTTTTTTGGTCTTGGCAGGTGCTGAAGCCCTTTATGCTGACATGGGTCACTTTGGGATGAGAGCCATCCAACTGGCCTGGATGGGGCTTGTCATGCCCAGTTTACTGCTGAACTATTTTGGTCAAGGCGCAATGATGCTCCATCACCCCGAGACTGCCAGTAACCCATTTTTCTTTATGGTGCCCAAGAGTCTCACTATTTTTTTGGTCTTGCTCGCGGCCAGAACCACCGTGATTGCCTCCCAAGCCTGTATCTCTGGTGCTTACTCCATGACCAGTCAGGCTATCTTGCTCGGTTTTTTGCCACGCATGAAGGTTCACCAAACATCTGAGAGAGAAATAGGTCAAATTTACGTGCCTTTTGTCAATTGGACTCTGTGCGCTTTGGTGGTGCTGGTGGTGGTGGTGTTTCAAAAGTCCGAGAGCTTGGCCGCTGCTTACGGTATAGCGGTCTCCACCACCATGCTCATGACTACTCTTTTGGCCGTGGTGGTCATGCAGCACGTATGGCGTTGGCGTTTATTGAACGTTGCGATTTTCGCACTCGTTTTTGTGAGCATCGATGTACTGATGTTCGCCTCCAATTTGGTCAAAGTGGCCAAAGGAGGATGGGTGACACTTCTATTGGGTTTGGTTTGCTTCATTGCCATGTTCACTTGGTACCAGGGCCGACAACTCCTCAGAGCGCATCACCTCAGAGAAGGTCTACCTCTAGAAGAGTTCATCAACAGTTTGCTTCTTAAAAATCCACCTCACCGAATCCCAGGGACTGCGGTCTTTTTAAGTGCCCAGACACAACAAGTACCCTTTGCCTTGCTTCAAAACTTAAAGCACAACCATATCCTTCACGAGCAGGTGATTTTTTTAAAGCTGAGTGTTTGGAATGTCCCCTGGGTTGAACACCACAAGAGGTTGAGGGTCAAACAATTAAACCCCACTATGTACCAAGTCAGAGCGGTCTATGGGTTTAAAGAAACACCTGACACCCAAGAGGTGATTCGATTACTCAAGGAGCAATTTGATATTGAATGTCCACCCGACGACACCTCTTTTTTCATCGCTTCTGAGAGCTTAGGCCATGAACTAGACTCACAGATGCCTCATTGGCGCCGGTCCCTCTTTAATGCAATGATGCACAACGCCACTCGAACTTCT